>JBDTMO010000615.1:0-3777 GCA_039934235.1 bacterium
GTGCCCTCGCGGAGCTCCACATCGGACGGAGCAAAGAACGTCAGACCGAGGCCCTCCGCATCGACGTAAGGGGCTATGGCGAGATAGAGCTCACCGGCCGCGAGCTGGTGCGGACTACCAGGCGACGGCGTCACGAGTAGCTCACCGCCGATCAGCTCGTAGCGCGGCCACGAGGGCGTGTCGACGTTGAGCTGCCGAACGTCCTCTGGAGTCCAGCGTCGACGGATGGCAGGCATACCCATAGTCTGCTCGGCAAAAGTTGAAAATGGCAAGGGTGCATTGATCATGATGCGCATCCTGACCGGAAAAAGCGTCACCATTCGAACGCGTGGCGAATCACAACGCGGCACGCAAGAGACGAGGGCGGTTGAACCATGAAATACGGGCTTGTTGTGCGGGATTTTCATGGTCGGTTATTGCGTGACCATTCACCGCACGTCGCTGACATCCACCATAGCAACCGCACTGGGCCGCAGCCCATGACGGTCCTTACGGGTCCACCTCAATCCGCCATCCATCCGCATGACGCCTCCAGATACTGCCTTTCCCTAGGCTGGCCAAGCGCAACGAATTGGCAAACCAATTGCCAATTCGTTGTCGCGAGCATATCCTGCCCGGGTGATCCCTCGCGATGCCGCGTCCAGACTGGCCGAATTGGCCCGATTCTATCCTGTCGTCAGTGTCACCGGACCCCGGCAATCGGGCAAGACTACACTCTGTCGTGCGGCCTTTCCGCATAAACCGTATGTGAGTCTCGAACCCCTGGACGTCCGCGAGTTCGCGACTGCCGATCCGCGCGGGTTCCTCGCGTCGTTGCCCGACGGGGCCGTCATCGATGAAGTGCAGCGAGTTCCGGACTTGTTCAGCTATCTCCAGGCCGAGGTGGATGAACGTCCCGCGCCCGGACGTTACATCCTCACAGGCTCGCAGAACCTGGCACTCTCGGCGTCCATCACGCAGTCGTTGGCCGGACGTACCGCCACGCTGGAGCTCTATCCGCCGAGCTGGTCGGAGTTGCAACGCTTCCCCTCGGCGCCGACCGATTTGTTCGAGGTGCTCTGGACCGGCGCGTATCCGCGCATCTTCGACCGGCAGATTCCGCCGCACCAGTGGCTCGCCGATTACGTCGCGACCTACGTGCAGCGTGACGTGCGCCAGTTGTTGAACATCGGAGATCTTCGTTCGTTCACGGAGTTCCTGAGCCTCTGCGCCGGTAGTACGGCCAACGAAACGCATCTGTCGAGACTAGGCGCCGATGCCGGCATCTCGCACAACACGGCGAAAGCCTGGATGTCGGTACTCGAAGCGAGCTACCTGATCTTTCGTCTCCCGGGCTGGCACCCGAATTTTCGCAAGCAGGTCGTGAAGTCGGCCAAGCTGCACTTTGTGGACTCCGGTATCGCGTGCTACCTGCTTGGAATCCGCGAGCCTCAGCAGTTGCGAACGCATCCACTGCGCGGCGCCATCTTCGAAAGCTGGGTGGCTGCCGAGGTGCTGAAGCAGGCAGCGCATTGTGGCGTCCGTTCCAGCATGTTTCACTATCGCGATGCCACCGGCCTGGAGGTGGATCTGGTGTCCGGGACGCCGAGGTCCGTCATTCTCACCGAAGCGAAATCCGGCGCTACCGTGGCGACCGATTTCACTGCCTCCGTCGAGAGATTAGCCGCGGGGCTTCTACAGCGCGATCCGTCGCTGACGGTCACGACACGTGTCGTGTACGGTGGAACCATGCCGCAATCCCGCGGAAGCACCATGATCATTCCATGGCGAGGGATCGACACGCAGCGCTGGCATGATGATGCGGAGAGATCGTGAGCGCCGTGGCGGAGGAAGCGACAATCTCGTAGTGTCTGCACACCTCTGAACAAGGTGACGCCAGTGACAGACTACGATGCAATAGTCGTCGGCTCAGGAGTCTCCGGCGGGTGGGCCGCCAAGGAACTCTGCGAGCACGGGCTCAAGACCCTCGTCCTCGAGCGCGGACGTCCGCTGCAGCACAGGAAGGACTACATCACCGAGCATAAGGCGCCGTGGGAGCTCAAGAACCGCGGACGCCTCAATCCCGAGCCGCTCGACAAGGACTACTTCATCCAGAAGCGCACCGGGTTCCTCGGCGAGGAGAACCTGCACTTCTTCTTCAAGGACTCGAAGAGCCCGTACGTCGAGGACAAGCCCTTTACCTGGGTGCGCGGCGATCAGGTCGGCGGAAAGTCCCTCATCTGGGGACGCTACACCTTTCGGCACAGTGACCTCGATTACACCGCGAACCTGCGCGAGGGCATCGCCGTCGACTGGCCGATTCGGTACAAAGACATCGCGCCGTGGTACACCTACGTCGAGAAGTTTGCCGGCATCAGCGGTGAGAAGCTTGGCCTGCCACACCTGCCCGACGGACATTTTCAGAAGCCGATTCCACTGAACGTCGTGGAGATCGATCTTAGAAAGCGCATTCAGGCCAACTATCCCGAACGACATCTCACCATCGCGCGCGCCGCCGTGCTCACCGAACCGATCGGCGATCGGTTGCCCTGTCACTACTGCGGACCGTGTTGGCGCGGCTGTTCGACCGGTAGCTATTTCTCCAGCCTGTCGTCGACGCTCCCCGCGGCTGTAAAGACCGGCAATCTTACACTTCGTCCGAACAGCGTCGTGCACAGCGTCATCTACGATGCTAAGAGGCGCCGAGCGGTGGGGGTGCGCGTCGTGGATGCGGAGACGAAGGAGATGATCGAGTTCCGCTCACGCATCGTCTTTCTCTGCGGCTCCGCACTCGGCTCCACGCACGTGCTGCTCAACTCGCGCACGCCGGAACATCCCGGTGGACTCGGCAGCTCGAGTGGCGAGCTTGGACACAACCTGATGGATCATCACTTTCAGGTTGGTGCGAACGGAACTGTCGAGGGATTCGACGATCACTACTACTATGGCAACCGGCCCGTCGGCTTTTACATCCCGCGTTATCGCAACATCAGTGCGGCGACCGAGATGAAGGAGTTCCGTCGGGGTTACGGAATCGAGGGCGAGGCGGGCCGCTCGAGCTGGGGACGCGCGCGTGAGCTGCCGGAGTTTGGTGCGTCCTTGAAGCAGAAGCTGCATGATCCGGGTCCATGGGAAGTCGGGCTCACCGGCTTCGGCGAGACATTACCCAGCCACGAGAACATGGTGAGTCTCGATGCCGAGAAGGTGGACTCGTACGGGATTCCGCAGCTGCGCTTCAATGCGTCGTGGGGGCCTAACGAACTCGCGATGCGGAAGGACATGGCGACGTCGATGGCCGAGATGCTCGAGCGTTGCGGGTTGAAGAATGTGCGGCCGTATGACTCGTATGTCGCCGGAGGCACTGAAGCTGTGCCTGGACTTGGCATCCATGAGAATGGAACGGCGCGTATGGGGCGGGATCCTAAGACGTCGGTGCTCAATGCGCACAATCAGGTGTGGGATGCGCCGAACGTGTTTGTCACCGATGGTGCGTGCATGACGTCGTCGCCGTGCCAGAATCCGTCGATCACGTATATGGCTCTGACTGCGCGAGCAGTGGACTACGCGGTGGCACAGTCTAAGAGAGGTGCGTTGTGAATCGTCGAACTGCTGTAAAGTCGCTCGGCGTGCTGCTTGGGGCGGCTGTGTCACCGGGTGTGGCGCGGGCGATCAGTGCTGGGTATCGGGTGCCTGCTGCTGGTGCGCCGTATCGAGTGCTTACGGCGGAGCAGGGGGAGCTGCTTGCCACGTTGGCGGAGATCATCATCCCGGCGACGGATACGCCTGGGGCGCGGGCGG
>JBDTMO010000616.1:0-3774 GCA_039934235.1 bacterium
TCATCCCGCTCCACGATTACGCGCAGCGTCCGCGCCGGGATTGCAACTGACGAGCATCACGGCGCCGTCGTACCGCCGCTCCACCTGTCGACAAATTTCTCGTTCGCGGGGTTCAACCAGAAGCGTCGCTACGACTACACCCGATCTGGCAACCCGACGCGTGACCAGCTCGCGGATGCCTTGGCAGAGCTCGAGGAGGGCGCGGGCGCGGTGGTGACGAGCTCGGGAATGTCCGCCGTCACACTGGCGCTCCATCTCGTTCCAGCAGGCGGCAAGGTGCTTGCCGCGCATGACTGTTACGGTGGCACGTATCGTCTGCTTCGTGCGCTTGCCGCTCGCAACCAGTTCGAGTTGGAACTCGCGGATCTTACCGCCCCGGACGTGGAGCAGGTGATTACGCGATGTCGCCCCGCACTCCTGTGGATCGAGACGCCGAGCAATCCGCTGTTGCGCATCACGGATCTTCGGAAGGTCTGTGAGGCGGGGCATCGAGCCGGAGCGTTGGTGGTAGCCGATAACACATTTCTGTCGCCGGCATTACAACGGCCGCTCACCCTTGCCGCCGATCTCGTTGTCCACTCCACGACGAAGTACTTGAATGGTCATAGCGACGTCGTCGGCGGAGCAGTGGTGGCTCGCGATCCTGAGCACGTTGAGGCACTCACGTGGTGGGCCAACTGTCTCGGCCTGACCGGCGCTCCGTTCGATAGTTTCCTGACCTTACGCGGTGTGCGCACCCTGTTTGCGCGCATGAGGATCCACGAGGCGAATGCGTTCGCCGTGGCAACGGCGCTCGAGGCGCATCCTGCGGTGCTCGCGGTGCACTATCCGGGCTTGGCGTCTCATCCGGGACACGCATTGGCGGCTGGCCAGCAGGACGGGTTTGGCGGGATGGTGTCGTTTACACTCGCAGGTGGCCGCGTCGCTGCTCAGACTGTCGCCGAGGCACTCGAGTGTTTTACGCTCGCTGAATCACTCGGTGGGGTGGAAAGCCTCGTTGCGCATCCTGCGACGATGACCCACGCGTCGATGGATCCGGCCGCTCGCGCGACGGCGGGCATTTCAGACGGGATGCTGCGTCTATCGGTGGGTATCGAAGACGGGCGTGATCTCGTGCAAGACTTGGTGCGTGCGCTGGATCTCTGTTTGGTGTGCGCCGAGCCTGGTGCGGAGGCAAGGAGCCTTGCGGACGCGGTTGGCTCGACTCATTGAGTCGCCGGTGCTGGCGAGTCGGTAGGCTGTGGTTAAGTGCAGATCCTTCGACTCGCTGCGCTCGCTCAGGATGACAACGTGGTGCTGCGCTCGCTCAGGATGACAACGTGGTGCTGCGCTCGCTCAGGATGACGGCCAGCCGCCAAGCTCGCTCAGAGTCAGGCCGGTTCCCAACGCTGAAAACAGTTCCAGCCGAATTCGCGGGCCGCGCGGGCCTGATCCCAGAACCCGAAGCAATCTTTCCATCCTTCCTGTTCCGCTTTCCACGAGCAGCACCAGGTAAAGCGATACCTGTACGCGGCGTCACCTGCGTAGGCCACGAGCTCACCCGTGAAATCAGAGCAGCCCGAGCGCCCCGTGACGCGAACGCGTTCAACTGGAAGCGTGGGGTGCGAGTGCAGCAATTGCGTCAGGACTCGCTCAACCTTGATTCGCGGGGCGTAGCCGGAAAGCTCGATTCGGCTTGCGTCGGCGCCACGAACGAAATCCAGGACGTCGCGCTTGAAATCCGGGTGAGCTGCAGCGGCCTCGAGGAGGGAGAGCATCTGGGGCATCGACTGGTGGGAGTGCGGGGATGCGACGTACGTAATATGCTACAAATGTTTCGTTCCGCCAACCCTATGGGGCTTCAAATCTTCCGTGGTGTGGCCTAAGCTCAGCGCTGTACCGGGTTCACCGGCGCACAATCCGCCTTGCATGCATCGTCTCTGCCCAACGCCAAGCGTGCTCGACATTGCGCGCCGCCTCGAAACAGCGGGGTTCGAGGCGTGGTGCGTCGGCGGTGCGATCAGGGACGCATTCCTCGGTGGCGAACCGCTCGATTGGGACATCGCGACATCGGCGACACCGGAAAAGGTCCGTGAGCTATTTGGTCGCAAGCGCACGATCCCGGTCGGTATCGAGTTCGGAACGGTATGCGTGCTCGACGAGGATGGCGTCCCGCACGAAGTCACCACCTTTCGGCGCGATGTCCGGACAGATGGCCGTCACGCCGAAGTAGAGTTTGGCGCCAGCCTGGATGATGACCTCGCGCGACGCGACTTCACCATCAATGCAATCGCCTATCGGCCGGCCACGAACGAGCTGCGTGATCCCTTCGGCGGCCAGCTCGACCTCGTCGCGCGCGTGGTGCGCGCGGTGGGTGACGCCGAACAGCGCATGCGCGAAGACCGGCTGCGCGCGCTGCGCGCGATTCGGTTTGCGGCGCGATACCAGTTCGCGATCGAGGCAGACACACAACGCGCCATTGGAAATTCGGCGCCGCATCTCACGCGTCTTTCCGCAGAGCGGGTGCAGCAGGAGTTGGTGAAGACGATGCAGGAGGTGGAACGGCCGAGCGTCGCGCTGCGCCTATGGAGGGACCTCGGCGCGCTGGCCGTCCTCGTTCCGACCATTGCTGGCCTGGATGACATCGCCCTCGCGACACTCGATCATCTCGCACGAGATGGAGCGGGCGGACGAAACCAGCCCCAGCGGACCAGCAACCGGATTGCGGCACTGTTTCTCGACGTCCCCGCGACGGAGGCGCGCGCGACGCTGACGGCGCTTCGCTTCTCCAAGCACGAGATCAATTGGACTGCTGCCATTGTAGACGTCTGGACACGCGTGGCGCCCAGGATTGCTGGGTCACTCGTGGAAGGCACGCCTCTGGACGCGCAGGTGCGCCGGTGGCTCGCGGAAATCGGTCGTCTGCGAGTAGGCGGGTTTCTGCGCGTCGCCGAGGCACGATGGGCGGCGAAGCGCGAGGTAGAGGAGGATGCCCCATCAGCTCAATCCGTGCGCGGCCTCTATCGGCGATTTGCTCGCGGGCGACTGGAAGACCCAATTGAAATTGGAGATCTGGCCATCGGCGGGGATGAATTGCACGCGGCGGGCATCCCCGCGGGGCCGATCTATGCTAAGATTCTCCACGCGCTGCTGGAGCGTGTGCTGGACGACCCGGCACGGAACACGCCTCAGGGACTCCACGCCGAATTGCCGCATGTTGTGGCGGCACTCGGGGAGCGGGCTGTTTCGACATGAGTTGCGAAGTGTTCCTTCGCTGCGCTGCCGACGATAGCCTTTGCCATCGCTGCCACACTTTCTGCTCATCAGACGCACATGCTCTTTCGCGGAAAACAGCCTGAAGCTTCGATCTGGCGCCGGTTTCGCGCCAGCAGCGACGGCTTCACCTTCACCGACGAAGATGGCGTTTTCACGGCGCACATCGTGGCCAACGCCGAGCGTGTGGTCGATCTCTTCTGGACACTGACGGATTTGTTGGGTCCGGCCGTCGATGTTCACGTCGACGACTTGCGGAGCGGGAGGAGCTGGCACGGCGAGTCGTTGCCATTGCCTGACGTGCGCGACACGATGGCTCGCCTCCGGTTGCTGTTGGCGCGCTACGGCGGCATTCAGATCAGCGTCTTCACGTCTGAAGATCAGTTGTCGCTCAACGAACACCTCGAGCTCTTCATCTATTCGCGGTCCGACAAGTGGCTCTACCTGCTGGAAGGCCGCGGCCTGGAGGAGATGCCGCGCGTGCGGACCAAAAGCTTGAAGATCAAGCGGCAGGCATTTCCG
>JBDTMO010000617.1:0-3769 GCA_039934235.1 bacterium
GGTTCCCCTCCTCAGGTCGCTTGCCCGCCCCGCGTCATTTCTTCTTGCCCTTCGCCACAGGCTCCGGCGCCTTTGTCGCGATCTTCACCCGGCCCGCCTTCTCCTGCGCGCGCAAGACCGCCATGACGTCGGCCATCGGAAGCGGCGTGAATTCTCCGGAAAGGAAATCGCGGATCTGGAGGGCCGTGAGTTTCTTCGGGAGGAGAGCGCTGAATTCCGCCGTGAACTCATCCGGGAGCGCGGGGCCGGTCGGACGCTGGCCGCCGCCGCCGCCACCGCCACCGAAGCCCGTACCGGGTGGCGGGGGAATGAACTCGACCACGAGTCCCGCCGCCTCCTTCTCATCTGCGCCCATCACCGGCTCGGCGGCGGTCGCTGAACGCTGTGTCGCCTGAAGCTGATACGCGGCCTTGACCTCATTGATCAGCGAGCCCGCGCGCGCGTCGATCAGCGGTTCGAACGCCGCCGTCTTCTTCTGACCAGCGGCGACGTCGGTCCACAGAACCGAAGCGGTGCGCACGACCGCCTTCTCGATCGCGGCCTGATGGGTGATGGCGTTCTTCGCTTCCTTGTAGGCGACAGTCAAGGCCGTGGCATCGGCGGCATCCGCCATGTAGCCGAGACCTTTCGTATGTGACTCGCCCATGCGCGAGAGTCCGCGCCCCAGGTTGTCGGCGAGAACGCGGGCCGCCATTTCGTCGGTGCCTGAGGCCAGAACCGCGAGCCCGCCGAGACCCACCGCGGCCGCGCGCTTGTACTGCGTCGAGTCCTGCTTGTCGGGCGTGTCTTCCGACGAGTGGTACCACATGTCCGGCCAGGTGATGAACATGACCGCGGGAATGCCGTGCTGCATGTAGGTCACGTGATCGGACGAGCCATAGTGCTTGTCGATCTTGATGTAGAAGGCGTCCTTGCTGCCGCGCGGCGACTCGACGGGCTGGGTCGGGGCGTAGCCCGTGATGTTGCGGCGGAAGCGGACGCGCTCACGAGAAATGTCAGCGACGTACTCCATCATGCTCTGGGCCACATCGTTCAAGTACGACGGGAAGGTGTCGGGCGTGCGCTGCAAAACCCAGTAGCTGCGCGAGTCGGCGACGCGGATCGCTTCCATGTCGAAGTTCAGCGTGCCGATGATCGCCTTCTCTTTGTCCTTGTGGGCGTTCAAATACGCGTTTGTGTCGACGATCTCGGGGACCCACTGGAAGTTGATCGTGCGCTTCGGTCGCGGCAGCTTGCCCTCGTTGATCAGCTTGATATACGCGCGGCCGATTTCCAGAGTCAGGGCACAGCCGGAGTTGTCGTCGTTCGCGCCCTGCTTGATGACACCTTCGTAGAGATGGCCGCTGATCGCGACCTCCTGTGAAGTGCTGCCATCGCCCGGGATCTCGGCGTGGACGTATTCGGACTTGAGCTGAACCTGCGTGCTCTTCACGATCGAGCGAATCGTGATCTTCTCGCCGCGGGTCATGAGCGCCGCGAGATTGTGCTGCACTTCGGGCGTTACCGACCACGCGACGGTGTTCGGCTGCGCGTTGACGTTTGAAGACACGATCTGGGTAGGGAAGTCGACGGCGCGCTGATATCCGATTGCGCTGATGCCCAAGACGCCGATGGCGCCGCGCTGCACTGCCTGCGCGTAGGTCGCGTTGGTGGAGCCCGACGAGAGGACGAACTTGCCCTTGACGTCCTTGCCTTCGAAGTCCTGCGCGCGTCCAGCACCCACATCCACCAGGTCGCCCGTGAGGTCGCCGTTCGCGTTGATCGACGCCAGCGCGAGCACGAGGTCGTGAATGTCGAACAGCTTCACACTCTTGGGCGACGTCATCCACAGCTCACCCTGCGTCGGCTGCCAGGCCGCGGAGGGTGTGCCATAGGTCTCGATCGCGACGTTGCTGAAGCCGTACTCCTTCGCGAAATCTGCCATCACGCGGCTCTCGCGGTAGGGCGCGTCGTACTCCGAAGGCGGACGCACCCGCTGATAGGGAACGAGTTCGAGCACGTGGTGCATCGCGCGCTCGCCCGACACTTCGTTGATGATGGCGGTCATCTGAGTCTGAGAAAGCAGCGTGCGGTCTTCGCGCTCCTGGGAGATGGCGAGGCCGGCGACGCCGGCGAGGACAACCAAAGCGAACAGGGTTCGGGTGATCTTCATTCGAGCCTCAAAGGTTGAGTCCGCGAGAAATGACGGACGAGACGACGTGGACCATACCTGATCCCGCACGACGCGGATTCGGGACCAGATCCGCGAGGCGCGGCGACCGATCGCGAAGGTCTTCACCACCGCCGCCGCGACCCGCGCCGCGTGCCGCAGTTCCCGGATGCCTGGGAACAGGCTGTTCGCCGGGATCGTCTTTCCTCGTGATGTTCTCGGACGTCCGCTCAGCGCGGCACCGTGTTCAATCGGAGAGAATCGAACGTCACGAGGCAGTAGTCGGGTCTGAAGCCTTCCCCGTAGTCCAGCACGCTCAGGAACAGATGCTCCATTCCACGCGTGGGCAGCTCCAGGTCCAGTCGCTCACCCTCGCCCGGCCTTCGCCTCAGTTCGGCGATTTGTTCCACGGCTCCGCCGGCTCTCGACGCCTTGAAGGACATCGTGATGCCCTGACAGCGGGAGTCGTAGAACGCGACCGACGCCTGCACGCGCGTGTTGCCCGACAGCGGCGCGAGCAGGAGAAGAGTAGTGGAGGGCGTCGCGCGGCGTGCCGCGGCGGTGGCCACCCAGCGCGTCGAACCGTCGGAGTTGCGGGTCAGCCAGGACTCGTGAGCGCTCTCCACCACGGCCCAGTCGGGCTGCATCCCCGGACGCGTCACCACCGCCGCCTCCAGGAGGCGCAGGGTGTCCAGGGCGACCGGCAATGGGGTGGGGCGCTGTCTCCGATAGACCCAGGCAGTGCACCCCGTGAGCTGGTAGGAATCCGGGAGCTCTTCGAAGTCCTGGGCCAGGGCACTTCTCTCGCCAAAGAGGTCATACACGCTCTTTACGAGCTCTTGTTCGTGTTCCGCCAGGTGATGCTGAAACGGCCGCGCCACGATCACGTAGCGCGCTTCCAGGAGTTCTCCCAATGGATAGTAGCCGTCCGAGTCCACGAGCGGAGCGGACAGCACATTCAGGCGCTCAGGCTGCGTGCCCGCGGCGACAGCGTCGGCCTGGCGCAGGATGTCCGGGTTGATGCACCTGGAGGACGCGGCCACGTACACGCTGTCCGCTGACTTGGAATGCGTGCGCAGGAACTGCGCGAGCCGGAGCATCTCGGCGTAGTCGAAGCGCATGAGCGGCGCCCAGCGTGCCGCGAACAGCGGCCGAATCAAGAGGTCGCGGCTGTGATCGGGATAGGTCAGCCCCAGAAACAGGTTGATGACGCCGAGTCCCAGAACAATTCCGAGCGCCGGTCGTGCCAGCGCCGCGGGTAGCCGATCCCAAATGGTGACGCACAGCAGCAACCAACCGAGGGCGATCAGCGGCGTCAAGTGCAGCGTGTATTGCTCGCCGATCTGGCGCACGCTCCAGCACCATTGCACCACCAGAACCACGCCCCAAAGCAACACGAATGCGAGCCGGTCGCGCCGCACGCGGCGCGACGCGAGGCCCAAAATCCAGCCGGCGGCGGCCAGCCACCACGCCGCCCACCCATAAGGCGCCACGTACCACCACACGACGGCGCCGAGCGATTGCTCGTAGGAGCGGTACAACAGTGTGAAATCGAAGCCGATGAGCCGGCGGACATAGTCGTGGGGCTCTTCCCCGGGTTTCCTAACCTCGGAGACAGCG
>JBDTMO010000618.1:0-3768 GCA_039934235.1 bacterium
AGCGACAGAGCGCGGGCGCCTGCTCATCGTTCCGGTTGGCGGGCCACGACAAGCGTGGGTCGTTCTCGGCCCCTGCCCAATCGAGCGGCGCGAACTCGACAAGTACCTGAAGTTCCTGCGGCCGGTCATCGGGCAGTTTCTCCAGAACTCGCTCGAGGTCGAACACGCGGCGAACGAGCTCGCCGAGCGCTACGAGGAAATCAACCTTCTCTATTCGATCAGCGAGATACTCGGTCGCACCGTTTCGCTCGAAGAGGGCGCATCCACCATCCTGCGCGAAGTGAGTGAAACGGTTGGAGCCCATCTCGGCGCAATCCTCATTCACGATCACATGACCTCGACACTCCAGGTCATTGCGCGCATCGGGAGTAGCGGCGTCCCCACGGTGCCTATCGCCCTCGATGACCAGACCAGTGTGAGCGCGCACGTGTTTCGTACGCTGCACTCGCTGATCGTGGACGAGAACGAAATGCTGTGCGACGCTGAATTGGGTTTTCGGAAGGGAGCCATGCTGACCGTGCCAATTCTTTGGACGGCCCTGGAGGGCAGCGAACCGCTCGGCGTCGTCAACTTGTCGGATCGCCGCTCGGGGCAGGCGTTCACTGCGGGCGATCAAAAGCTCGTGACCGCCATCGCGAGCCAGATTGGCGCTGCCATCCAGAACGCACGCCTCGTTCGCCAGTCGCTCGACCAGCAACGGCTCCAGCAGGAAATGCAGCTCGCGCACGATCTGCAGATGAAGCTCCTGCCGGACGCCGCGCACGTCGCTCCAGAGGCGACAGTGGCCGCTCGCGTCGTGCCCACGGAAGATGTTGGTGGAGATTTTTACAACCTGTATCGGTTGTCGCACCATCGCATTGGCGTCATGATCGGTGACGTTTCAGGGCACGGCTACCAGGCGGCGCTGATCATGGCGCTGACCATGAGTGCCTCCGCGATTCACGCACAGGGCACCGACGATCCCGCGGAAATGCTGCGGCGACTCTACGTCAGTGTAAAGGAGGAGCTGAACACGACGGAGATGTTCGTGAGTGCGCTCTATGCTGTCGTCGATCGCGAGAACGGCGTCATTCGATATGGCAACATGGGACATCCACATGCGTTCATCGTGTCACGCAGTGGTGACATCGAACGCCTTGTGGCGGGCGGTCCCCCACTCGGCATGCTGGATGAGGCACCGGATTCCGAGGCGCGGCGGTGGGATGTTGACGGCGACGTGCTGCTCCTGTTCACGGACGGCATTGCGGACGCTCGCAATCGCGAGGGCAAGCGGCTCGACGAAGAGCCCGTCCTCGCGTGCGTGCGCGAGTTTCGCCACGAGGCGCCCGCCGAAATCGCGGAGCGTGTTTTTGCGTTACTGGATCAGTATACCGGTGACGTGCCGCGCCGCGACGATCTTACGCTCGTCATCCTGAAGAGCTGAACGCTGCGATGACGGACGACACGCGCCCTCCTCGGCGCGACCGCGCGGGCTTTCCGCCGACGCGAAAAAGTCTCGGCCAGCATTTTCTTACCGATCGCCGCATTCTCGGTCGCATCGCTGATGCGCTGCATCTCACCGGTTCCGAGACGGTGCTCGAGATCGGGCCAGGTCGTGGCGCGCTGACAGACATTCTCGTTGAGCGTGCTGGGCGGCTCATCGCCATCGAATATGATCGCGCGCTCGCCGACATACTGCGTCAGCGGTATGCGAAGCGGAGCAATGTGCTTATCGCGGAAGCCGACGTTCTGGAAGTCTCGCTTGGTGATCTTGCGGCGGGTCCGTATGTGCTGGTCGGCAATGTTCCCTACTACATCACGACGCCAATCCTCTTCCACGCGCTCGTACCGCCGCGCGCTGTGAGGTCGGTCTATCTGGTGCAGAAAGAAGTCGCTGATCGGTTGAGTGCCGCCCCCGGCACCAAGGAGTACGGTGCGCTCACGGTGAACGTGGCAGCGGTGGCGAAGGCAGAAACGTTGTTCCGGGTACCTGCGACGGCGTTTGCACCGCCGCCGAAGGTCGAGAGCGCCGTCGTCCGCATTACGCCGTTGCCGGAACCGCTCTTGCAGCCTGACGAAGAGCGCCCGTTCAGGCTGCTGGTGCAAGGCGCGTTCGGCATGCGGCGGAAGCAAATGCGACGAGTGCTCCGATCGCTTTACGCGGTGGATGCACTCGTCGCAGACGAAGTACTCGCGGGTGCCAACATCGAGCCCGAGGTTCGTCCAGAAACGCTGACGCCGTTACAGTTTGCGCTCGTGCTACGCGCGTTCAAGCAACGCAGTTAGCGCTCGCCCCACTCAGCCTTCCGTGATGTTGAGTGTCCAGAAGTCGTCCGCATTGTCCGTATTGCAGAGCCACTTGAGCGGCATGTAGTAGTAGCCTTTCGCCGCCCAGTCAGCGCCCCATGAGTTGCGCACAATGGCGTGGTCGGCCATGGTGCTCGTACCCTTGATCTTCATCTTCTTGTAGCCGACGACCAGAACGGCGTGGCCGCCTTCCACCTTTTCCATTGGCTTCGGAATGGGCATCCGCCCGTCCTTCGTTATCGTGTCGAACGACTCGTACACGGTGAAGCCAATGACGACAGGGTGCCCCGCCGCCAGCGCGGCCTTCACGGCTGGTACTGACACGTCGACGGATTCATACGCGAGGCAATTGTGCTTCGCGGCGTCTTTATACGTCGCCGGTGAAGGCTTTCGCGCGAACTTGCCGATGTCGTACGGCCACAAATCCTCATGCGGCGCGCCGAGCTTGCCCACGACCTTCATGCCGTCACGGATTTCCGCGCCCGCATCGGAATTGATGGTGCCTTCGATCTGGCGTTCCCCGTAATAGATGAACAATCGTGAGGGCATGTAGTTCTCCAGGCCCTGCTTGCGCTGCTGGTACTCGTAGGCAGCGCCAATCGCATTCGCCGTGCACGAGCCGAGTTCACCCTGATCGTAAACGGGTGGCAGAAAGCCGGAGAGTCGCAGGTCGACCACGGATGGAAGTTTTTGCTTCATCCGTCGCATCGCGGCCAGATGCGAGAATACCTTGTCTCGGTTGTCTGGGGTGTCCGGTCGCCAGCCGAAACGACGAATCGGACGAGGCGTGAGCATCGGAGGCGTCTTTGCCATGGCTATGGGGATTGAGGGAAGCCACGATTATGTGTGTGGCGTGATCAGCCGTCAATCCAACGCGTGCCGTGCGGCTTAGAGTTTTCTTTGCGGTTCAGTCGCGATTGGTGAGCGCGAAGGTGAGGCCTTCGAGCTCCATTGCCATGTTGACGGTCTTTACCGTCATGTCGCCAGACGCATGAAGCTGCACGGGCGCAAAGTTCAGGACGGCTTTGATGCCGCTGCGCGCGACACGATCGAGTACTTCCTGCGCGTCATCCGTGGGAATAGCGAGCACGACAATCTCAGGCTGCTCTGTTTCCACGTCCGCTTCGAAGCGTCGCATGTCGCGAATTTCGATGCCTTCCAACGTGCGTCCAATCTTGTCTGGATTCGTATCGTACGCCGCGACGATGACGAAGCCGCGCTGCCGGAATCCGCGATACTGAGCAAGCGCAGCACCGATCTTTCCGGCGCCAATGATCATCACGCGCCACTCCTTGCCGAGCCCAAGGATCTCGCGGAGCGACGTGGCCAGCTCCGGCACTGAATAGCCAAGTCCCCGCTTGCCGAACGAGCCGAAAAAAGAGAGATCCTTCCTGACCTGCGCCGATGTCGTCCCTCCACGCCGCGCCAGCGCCTCGCTCGAGACGGTGGCTACACCTCGGCCCTCGAATTCCTCGAGGAAGC
>JBDTMO010000619.1:0-3766 GCA_039934235.1 bacterium
GCAGCCGCTCCCGCCGTTCAGCGTCTTTACTACGAGCCGAAAGTCACCGTGCTCGCCCGTCCCGCATTCAGCACGCCGGAGCACCTGCCTGTGCAGTGGCAGGGTGACAGCACCGACGGTGAGAAGCTCGCGGAGTTTGCCGGGCGCCTGTGCTACATGAGCCAGCACAATCCGGCTAACCGGTCGACGCGCGATTACCTCGAGAACATCAAGAAGCAGGGGCATGGGAGCGTCCTCGAGCACGCGAACTATTCGCTGCTTCTCGAGGGCGTGAGCCGGTCGCTGACCCACGAGCTGGTGCGTCATCGCGCCGGCTTCGCGTACTCGCAGCTGTCACAGCGCTATGTCGACGAGAGCGAGGCGTGCTTCGTCGTCCCGCCGGCGATCGCTGGCGACGAGTTGCTCGAAGGTGCGTGGCGCGCGCAGATCGACAGCGCGCAGGGCGCATATGTTGCGCTGGTATCCCAGCTGATGGAGCGCTATGGCTGGGTGGCGGACAAGATTCATCGCCGGAAGATGGCGCGCGAGGCCGCGCGGGGCGTGCTGCCCAACTCGACGGAAACGAAAATCGTCGTCACCGGCAATGCCCGCGCGTGGCGGACGATGCTCGAGCTTCGCTCGAGTGAGGGAGCGGAACTGGAAATTCGGCGCATGGCCGTGATGGTGCTTCGCGTGTTGCGTGAGGAAGCTCCGGCCTTCTTCTCGGACTTCGAGATCTACGAAGCGACCGATCGTCGCGAAGCGGCGCGGATCAGTTACCACAAAGTTTGATCGCACGCTGAATTTTTCATTGCGCGAAATTTCCGACGTGGGTATCTTCGCGTCGTTGCACGTGGCGTGTGTTTTGCCCGCGTGCGTGTTGGTGGAGTTTGAGCTCTGACTCCGCAACACAGTGCAGCAGCATACCACTCCGGGATGGGATGACGCGCATCGGTTTCGCGTACAATCAGAAGCCAGACCCCATTGCCGCGGATAACGCGGCCGAGCTGGCGCGCGCCGAAGAGGAAGAGCCGCCCAGTAACGGTGCTGGACTCGCCACTCTCGTTGCGCCTGCGCCTGCCGCGGACGACGAGTACGCGGAGTGGGACTCGCCCTCGACGATCAACGCCGTCGCCCGCGCACTCTCCCGCCATGGCGAAGTGATCCCGCTCGAAGCAACGGATGACTTCCCCCAGCGTCTTCGCGAGACGCGCCCCGACATCGTCTTCAACATTGCCGAGGGACTTCGCGGCCCCAATCGCGAGGCGCATGTCCCGGCCATCTGCGAGTTTTACGGCATTCCGTACTCGGGCAGCGATCCGTTCACGTTGTCGGTCTGCCTCGATAAGGCGCGAACGAAGGAGATCCTCCGCGCCCGCGGAGTTCCCACCGCGGACTGGTGGCTCGTCTCCACGCGCGACGATCTCCGCGCCTTCGCCGCGCGGCATCCGCGTCTTCCGCTCTTTGCCAAGCCCGTCCACGAAGGCTCGTCGAAGGGAATCACCGAGCGGACTTACAACGAGCGTGCAGACATGCTCGCGCCGGTCGTCCTCGACCTGCTCGAGCGTTATGCGCAACCTGTCATCCTCGAGACGTTCCTGACCGGCGCAGAATTCACCTGCGGCGTGCTCGGCAACGGGGACTCGGCGTGCGTGCTTCCGATCGTGGGCATGAACTTCGGCGCGCTGCCAACCGGCGCGCTACCGATCTACGGCTTCGAGGCAAAGTGGTTGTGGGACACTCGTGAGGAGCCGCTCGACATCTTCGAGTGTCCAGCTGTGATCCACGACACATTGCGCGCCGAAATCGAGGACGTCGTGCTCCGCGCCTATCGCGCGCTGGGTTGCCGCGACTGGTCTCGCGTCGACGTTCGGCTCGACGCGGAGAATCGGGTGAATGTCGTCGAAGTGAATCCGCTGCCGGGAATTCTTCCGGACCCGTGCGACAACTCGTGCTTGCCGAAAGCGGCGCGCGCGGCTGGTCTCGACTACGACACGCTCATTGGTGCTGCGCTCCGCGCCGCTGCCGGTCGCCAGGGTGTCGCGCTGCACGGTGGGCGCTCATGAAGATCGCCATCATCTTCGACGGCGCGAGCGCCGAGGTGGCCGTGTCGGCCGACCTCGCCATTCTCGGAACGGTCAAGGCCGTCGAAGACGCGCTGGCGGGCGAGGGCAACGAGATCGTTCGCGTCGCGGTCCATCCCGATGCAAAGTGGATCGACAAGCTCCGTCGCGCCCGCGTCGACCTCGTGTTCAATCTGTGCGAGTCGATCGATGGTGTCGCGGCGCTCGAGCCGCCGGTCATCTCCGTGCTCGAGTTACTCAACCTGCCGTACACCGGCAGTTCGAGTTGGACGACATCACTGTGCCTGCGCAAACACGTCGTGAACGCGGCACTGGAGCGTGCTGGACTTCCCGTCCCCAAGTTCGCCGTGGTGCGCCGCGGTGGTGCGATTCCGTCGGTCGGCTTTCCTGCCATCTGCAAGCCAGCCGCTGAAGACGCATCGATCGGCATCGAACAGCGCTCGGTGGTGCGCACGACGCGTGCGCTCACGGAGCGCGTCGGTGCGATGCTCGAGCGGTGGGACGAAGTGCTGGTGCAGCGTTTCGTCGAGGGACGCGAAGTGAACGTCGGCATCCTTGGCGACGCGGTGCTTCCGATTGCCGAGATCGATTTCGGGAACATGCCCAAGGGGATGTGGCGCATCGTGACGTATCGGTCCAAGTGGCAGGATGGCTGCGATGAAGACCTTGGATCGGCGCCGCGGTGCCCTGCGCGGTTGCCGGCCAGCGTCGCTGCGCAGCTAAGGCGCATCGCGATGACCGCATGGAAAATTGCTGGCGGCTCGGGCTATGGCCGAGTCGACATGCGCATCGATGAGCGCGGGCGGCCGTGGATCCTGGAGGTCAACGCGAATCCCGACATCTCGCCGGACGCTGGGCTTGCACGCATGGCTCGCGTGGCAGACATCGAGTACGGTGCGTTGGTTCGCCGCGTGTGCGAGTTGGGATTGCAGCGATCGCGCGGCGTGGCAACCACGGCGGACAAGTGGGTGCTCGCGCAACGATTGTCTGGCGTGGTGGCGTCTAACGGCGAGCCGGATCTTTTCGCCACCGGCGGGGCATAGCGTCGATGCGAATTGCGCCGCTGCGCTTTGAGGATCGCGACCGGGTATGCGAGTTGCTCAAGGCGACGGGATCATTCTCGTCCGAGGAAATTGGCGTGGCGCTGGAGTTGTTCGACCTTTGTCATCCTGAGGGAGCGCAGCGAGACCCTTGTCATCCTGAGCGAGCGCAGCGAGACCTTTGTCATCCTGAGCGAGCGCAGCGAGTCGAAGGATCTGCACCCGATTTTGCCCGTTTAGCTGACGAAGACTACGAACTCGTCGGCGCATACGACGACGGAGACACACTGCTCGGCTACGCATGCTTCGGCCCGACGCCGTCGACTACCGGCACCTACGACCTCTATTGGCTTGCGGTGCATCCAGCCGCCCAGGGTCGCGGCGCCGGACGCACTTTGGTTCGCTGGGTGGAGCACGAGCTTGCCTTGCGCGGCGGGCGTCTGCTCGTCGCCGAAACATCGTCGCGCGCCGACTACGCGCAGGCCAGGGCGTTTTACGCGTGTGCGGGCTATGTCGAAGCGGCTCGCGTGCGCGACTTCTACGCGCCGGCAGACGACCGGATCATCCTCACCACACGCCTCACCACACGAGAAGGCGGAGTAGCCACACGATGAGTGACTGGCAGAAGACGTTGCGCGACGACAGCATCAGCACGCTCGAGCA
>JBDTMO010000620.1:0-3759 GCA_039934235.1 bacterium
CAGCGTTGTAGTGCCCACGCTCAACGAAGCGCACCGCATTGGTCCCTGCCTGGACGGATTGATCGCGCAGGGGTCGTCGGTGCGCGAGATCCTCATCGTCGACAGCGGCAGCGTTGACGACACGCCAGCCCGGGTGCACACCGCCATGGCACGCGACGCACGCGTGCGACTCCTGCGCGACACGCCGCTGCCCGACGGCTGGGTCGGCAAGGTGTGGGCACTGCAGTACGGTCTCGAGCACGCGACCTCCGAGTGGGTGCTCGGCATCGACGCAGACACCATCCCACACGCGGGCCTGGCTGGCGGCGCGCTCGCCGCCGCACAATCACTGCGCTTCGACGCCGTGTCGTTCGCGCCGAGGTTCAGTGTTGCAACCCCTGCGGTACGATGGCTGCAGCCTGCGCTCCTCGTCACGCTCATCTATCGCTTCGGCGCAGCGGGCACAGATGTCGACAGCGAGCGTATCATGGCCAATGGCCAATGCTTTCTCGCGCGTCGCCAAACACTGCTCGATGCCGGAGGCTATTCCAGTGCGCGCGCGTCCTTTAGCGACGACGTCACGCTCGCGCGTCATCTCGCGCGTGCTGGCTTGCGTGTGGGGTTTCTCGACGGCTCGCGCCTGTACGACGTCCGCTCGTACGCGTCTGCGCGGGAGGCGTGGCGCGAATGGGGTCGCTCGCTCGACCTCAAGGACTCGACGTCAGCGCTGGCGCAGTGGGCGGATGTGCTGTTTCTCGCCGTGGTGCAGGGAACACCCGTACCGGCACTGATCGCGTGCGCGTTCGTGAGCGCACCTCTACTGCTCGCGACGAGTGGCGCGTTACTCCTGACTCGCATTCTGTTGCAGCGCGCGCTCGCGCCTTCCTACGAGTTGCGCGGCGTTGCGTTCTGGCTCTCGCCACTCGCGGACCCGCTCGCTGCGTTCCGCATCCTGCTATCGACGCTGCGCCGGCCAACGCAGTGGCGTGGGCGTACATACACTCGCTTTGCTGCCTAGCGATTCCCAGGTGGGTCCAACGCCGTTAGTGCACGCGAGCAAAATGTTTGGAGAGCGCTCCTCACTTGCGGTCGTACGTCCCAAAGGCGCGCAGGACGAGCGACGCCATGATATCGCTCCGCGCGCGGGGATCGAGGGCTACAAGCGATGGCACTTCGTTCAGCGCCTGCTTCAGCTCGATGATCAATCGCTCCGGCGGTACACCGTCTGATTTGGCGAGTAGGGCCAGGGAGTCCACCGACGCTCGCAGGTCGTCCAATGGGGCGCGATCACGCCCGTGCCGTTGAACCCCCGCGCGCACCCGGTCCAACGCATCTGGCCGTGTGTGCGACAGACCGTAGTCGCTACGATCCCGAGGCTCAATCGGGTAGCCCGCTCGCTGGTCGGGATCATGGTCACATCTCGCGTGCATCAAGAAAAAACGTACGGTTTTACTACTCACGTTTACCGCGTTTGGCGTCTGCTGTACTACAGTATTTGGAATATGACAAGTAGTTGCCAAGCAAGCAGTTACGCCCAACAACTATGTACGAAATCGTACCGAACTCACGCTGGCAATATGATGGTCCGCTCGTGAGTATTCCGCTCATCCTACGACGTCTGGAAGCGGCTCGTTCGCCGCCTCCTTCCTTGCCGTCATTTGGCAGTGCAACGATGGCACCATTCGAGAGTGCGTGATGACGACCGGCAATGTCTCGAGCGAATTAGTGGACGAGTCCACTACCGTCTACCGCAATCGTTTGCTGATGGCACTTCCAGAGTCCGACTACCAGCGACTGCTCCCCGATCTCGAACCGGTGACGTTCACGCTCAGGGAAGTGCTCTACGAGCGGGGCGCCGAAATCACGCACCTCTATTTCCCGCGCAGTGGAATGGCGTCGTTGGTGAACGACATGAAGGACGGTACTGTTGAAGTCGGTACGATTGGCAATGAGGGCATGGTCGGTACGCCGATTCTGCTACACGTTTCCAATCTGCCGGTGCGAGCGTTCATTCAGCTCGAAGGCGAGGGGCATCGAGTCGCGTCGGAACCGTTCCTGAACATGGTGCGGGAATCGCCCGCCGCCGAACGCCTGTTCCTCCGCTACGTGCAGACGCAGTTCGACCACGTCGCGCAGTGGGTCGCCTGCAATCGCCTGCAATCGCCTGCACACGCTCAACGCGCGATGTGCGCGTTGGCTGCTCATGTCGGAGGATCGAGCGCACAGCAGCCAGTTTCTCATCACGCAGGAATTCCTTTCCTACATGCTCGGCGTGCATCGCCCCGCGGTATCGATTGCGGCGAGCGGCCTTTCTGACGCGGGACTCATCCGCTACACTCGCGGCAAGGTGACCATCGTCAATCGCGCAGGGCTGGAGGCGGTGGCGTGCGAATGCTACGGCATTACGCGCCGCGCGACTGACGCGCTATTCGCCGACTTCACGGAGTAAGGCCACCAGCCAGGCCTTTCACCAAGTCGTACCAGAACGCCACGGCGTCGAACACACTCTTGACGCGCACCTTTTCGTTGAGTCCGTGCGCGTTGCCCTCGCTCTCTATCTCCGCCAGCGCAGAGGGGTCATACGTCGGAATACCGGCGTTGCGGAGATAGAGTCCGTCACTCGCGCCAAGCGACATGATCGGTATCACTGGCGCCCCAGGGAAATAGCGCGCGGACAATTGGTCGAGCAAGGAGATCAGCTCCGGACGCAGTGGTGATGGCGCACTCGGCACCGGATCATAAATGCGAGTCACGACGACCGAGTCGCCAGCAAGCTTTTTCAGCGTGGCCTCGACATCAGCGGGCGGATCATTCGGCAGCATGCGGCAATTGACGGTCGCGCGCGCGCGTTGCGGTAGCGCGTTCTCTGCATGCCCACCTTCCAGCATTGTTGCCACGCACGTCGTGCGGAACAGTGCATTGAATGATGGATCGCCCGACAGGCGCGTCATGGCTGCGCGGGCCTCCGCGTCGGGTTCAGTCGCGGAGTATCCCTTCGCGATGAGCCGCATGTCTGCCGCAGTATCGGGTGCCTGGAGCGCCGCCGAACGCTCGAGCTGCGCGCGCGACACTTCATTGAGCTTCGGCGGAAACGAGTAGCGCTCCATCCGGTCCAGTGCGTGAGCCAGCGCATAGATCGCGTTGTCAGGACGCGGACGAGAGCTGTGCCCACCTGAATTCGTTGCTTCGAGACGGAAGGTGGCGTACACCTTCTCGCTCGCGCTCACGGCGAACACGCGCGGCTTTCCGTTGGCGAGTTCGACACCGCCGCCGTCGGTGTTCAGCGCGTACTCTGCGTCGATGAGCGCGCGTTCGTGGGTCAGCACCCACTGTACGCCCTTCGTGGCGTCGCTCTCTTCGTCGGCCGAAAAGAACGCGATGATGTCTCGCTCCGGCGACCACTTCTCACGCTTCCAGCGAATGAGATTCGTGATGAGCATGGTGACGCCAGCCTTGTTGTCCTCCGAGCCGCGACCGAGGAAGTAGCCGTTTTCTTCGCGAAGCACGAACGGGTCGTGCGTCCAGTCCGCCTTGTTTGCCTCCACGACATCGAGATGCGCAGCAAGGAGAATCGGCTTGTTCCCCGTCGCACGTCCCTTCAACCGCACAATGAGGTTTTGATTCTTCCTGTCGCCGCCGACGATGTGGATGTCGGCAGCGGAGTATCCCGCAGCGAGCAATCGAGCCCGGAGTTTGTTCGCCAGTGCCGTCGTACTGCCGTTGGATGCGGCCGTGTTGGTATTCACCGCCTCCGTCATCACTTCCCGCGCAATGCGCTGA
>JBDTMO010000621.1:0-3756 GCA_039934235.1 bacterium
CGATACGCTGCGGGTCGTTGGCAAGCGTGTGCGCACTGATGACCTGAGGCAGTTCGACGCTCGACGTCGTCGCGGCGTCGGCACGTTCTTCGAGGCGGAGAGCATCAAGCGACTCCAGATTACTGAAACCACGAGGTTGTTCGGGCGCATTCCCGGCGTGCAGCCTATCGAGACGCGCGACGGAATGGCGCTTCGCATTCGTGGGGAAACGTGCGCAAAACCGCACGTCTACATCGATGGTGCACTGTTCCCAATCGTGTTCAGCGTGCGCGAGCTGGATGCAATCGTGCACCCAGAGGAGATCCGGGGCTTCGAGTTTTACACGGCCGGTACGGCGCCGATGGAATTCAGCCCCGGAATGTCGTGTGGCAGCGTCGTGATCTGGACGAGCCACGGTCGCCGCGGCCGCTAACGCAGCCGCAGCGCCGGTGCATCAGCTGCCGGTCTTCGGCGTGACCCACACGTATGGACCCGTTGGCTCCTTGCCAACCGGCAAGTTGCGCGGCACGCCCTTTGTGTTTGGGCCGAGCGACTTGATGTAGCGGTACATCGCGCGGAGGTCGCGTTCGTTCATGAGCGCGGTGTTCCACCACGGCATGGGTGGCTTTCCGTCGCCTTCGTCGGCCGTCTGCAACACCTTCACCCAATGATC
Source organism: bacterium (assembly GCA_039934235.1). Taxonomy (GTDB): domain Bacteria; phylum Gemmatimonadota; class Gemmatimonadetes; order Gemmatimonadales; family Gemmatimonadaceae; genus AG11. The sequence continues at coordinate 653 of JBDTMO010000621.1, forward strand.
TTCGCTCTGCCGCTGCGTGATCGTCCGCAGGTTCTTGCCGTAGACCGTTCCCCAGGATCCTCGGAATCCGACGTCGAGCCCAGCGAACCGGTCCGCCGGCGCAACCTTCCCCTTCAATTCCGTCCAACCCTGCGTGTGGCAATCGTTGCAGCTCCCGACAATGGTCAGGTACTCGCCAGCCTGCTCCATGGTCATCGCCTGCACGGCGGGACTGGACGTTGGCTGCATGGCACTGTTGTTCGTGCTCGCCGTGGTGCTCGAGGCGGCGCCGTTCGCGGGAGGTCCGCTGTGACAGGCCGACGCGCTCGCGACGACGAGGGACAGCCCGGCAATCAGAAAGGATCGATCGTGACGCATGAATCCGTGGGTGGGAGAGGGACCGTGAATGACCCAGATGGAACGTTAACCTCTATTACACGCGAGGTGTCCTGGCTGCTAGTATCTCCCCATGACGCCTCCACTGCAGCCGTCGTCCCTGCGCCAAATGTTCGGCGACATCGACATCTACCTGTTCGATCAGCTCCTCCGCGGGCGCATCCTCGGCAGCGCGACCGTGCTCGACGCGGGATGCGGACGGGGCCGCAATCTCGTCTTCATGATGCGCGCCGGCATGAATGTCTTTGGCATCGACGAAAGCATCGACGCCATTGAAGCGGTGCGCAAGCAGGCCGCCGAGCATGCGCCGGGCCTCTCGGCGGCGCAATTCTCCGTCCAGTCGGTGCACGCCCTGTCGTTTCGCGACGGGACGATGGACGTCGTGATCAGCAGCGCCGTGCTGCACTTCGCGCGCAATGAAGGGCACTTCGGCGCGTGCGTCGACGAGATATGGCGCGTGCTGGCGCCTGGCGGACTGCTGTTCTGTCGGCTCGCCTCCACCATCGGCATCGAGGATCAGGTGCAGCAAGTCGACGGTCGACGTCACCAGCTGCCGGACGGATCCACACGATTCCTCGTCGATGCGCCGTTTCTCATGCAGACGACAGCGCGCCTGGGTGGCACGCTCGTCGATCCGCTCAAGACGACCGTGGTGCAGGACATGCGCGCGATGACGACGTGGGTGCTGCGCAAACCGTCGTCCTTTGCTCAGTGAGCATGGGCCATTGATTTCCTGAATGGCACCGGCGGTCGCTCCAGCGGCACCGGCGACTTCCCCTGCGTGATGTGATAGCTGCGATTCAGGGAGAGGCCGGCGTGCGACGCTTTCGTGCGCGCCGAATCGGGCCAGGCGATGCGCACTTCGCGTATGCTCGCCGCGCGCCCCAACCCGACGTGCAGTTGCAAGGGTCCCGCGCCGAACGACCCTCCAGTTCGCACCGTCCGCCGAATCGTTCGGGCCGAGCCGCTCGCGTCGGCAACCACCACGTCTACTCGCGCACCGATAGCGGAGCGATTCGCGGTAGTGCCCTCGAGCTCCAGCGTAATCCACGCGTTGCCCTGCCACCCCGGATTCTCGAAGAGAACGCTCGAGAAACGATCTCCCGGATACGCGCCGCCAAGCACTTCGTAGACATCCTCGTCTCCGTCGCGATCGAGATCGGCAAACGCCACAGCGTGACCCTTCTGGATGTGCCCGAATCCGCCCGGTAACGTCACCTCCTCGAACCGCCTGCCCTCGACGCTACGGAACATTCGATTCGGAATGACCGACCGCAGGTCCGGGTTTCCCGTGCCGACGTAGAAGTCGAGCCAGCCATCGTTGTCCAGGTCGCCGAAGTTGCTGCCCATGGCGTAGATGACCTTCTTGTCCAGGCCCACGCGCCTGGTCACATCCTCGAATGTCCCGTCGCCCTTGTTCCGAAACAGGCGCGACTGCTCGACCTCGGTGAGAGTGCCCTTCACGTCGACCTTGACCGGAAGCCCGAGATACTCACGCGCCACCGCGTCGTGCAGCACGGTGCTGTTGCGCATGTCGTAGCTCAGCACGAGCAAGTCTTCGAAACCATCGTTGTCGAAATCCCAGAACCACGTGGGGAACGACGTGATCGGCAGCTCGACGCCGGCGGCCGATGCGCGTTCCTCGAAGCGCCACGTGTCGATCGAGCTGCCGCCCTTGTTGATGTACAGGCGGTTGTTGCCAAAGAGCACGGACACAAAGAGGTCGGGAAGGCCATCGTTATTCACGTCTCCCCAGACAGCGCCTTTGGCGAATACGCTCAGCGAGATGCCGACCTTCCTCGACACTTCCCTAAACGTGCCGTCCTTGTTGTTCAGGTACAGCTCGGACGGATGCGATGGCCCACCGGCCTCCGCGAACGACTCATTGCCAATGAAGAGATCGAGATATCCGTCGAGATTGAAGTCGGCCCACGCGGCAGTCTGCGTGGGATGAAAGGAGAGAATTCCCGACGCGAACGTGACGTCGTCGAACGTCCCGTCACCGCGATTGCGCAACAACGAGTTGGGATAGCGTCCAGCCTCGCCCATCCACGCACCGCGGAGCACGAGGATGTCGACGTCGCCATCATTGTCGTAATCGGCGTGAATGGTATTGAGGCCACCAACAATCCCGCGAAGTCCGGCCTTCGCCGTGGCGTCGGTGAAGCCACCCTTGCCGTCACCCAGGAAGAGATGGACGGGATCCTTCAGCCCCCACGATGTGGTGAACACATCCAGAAAGCCGTCGCCATTGAAGTCGTTGACGCTCACGCCGCCTGCGAGTCCGACGACGGACGCACCCACCTCGCCGGCCACATTCGGGAACAACGGAAATGGGTCCTTCGCGCGTGGCTTGAGGTTCGGGATCAGGTAGCGCTTTGGGACGCTATCCGGATACCCGCCGATGGCCAGATAGGCCATGTTGAGCAGCCACTGGGATCCGCGGTCGTCCGGAAACTGGCGCAGTAGCTGGGTGTAGCGCGCAATCGCCTCTCGCGCCCCCTCCTGTTTGGTGTGTCGAGCGGCGCCGTCGAGGGGAAGAATGCAGGCATTTGCTGCGGGGTTTCCGATGCAGTTCTCCTGCTCACCCAGACGCAGGTAGGCGAGGGCCACAAAATCGAATGCGAGCTTTCCCTGCGCGGTCATCTTGTCGGCCGACAACCCTGCATCGCGGATGAGCGTGTCCAGCTGGGCGATGGCTTCGCGCGTCTGGCCGGCGACGAGGCGCT
>JBDTMO010000622.1:0-3745 GCA_039934235.1 bacterium
TTCGCGGCGCGGAGCACGAGCCAGTAGGTGCGCGCGTACTGCGGGTCGCCCGGGTTGTCGGCAATGAGTTGCTTGGCGGTGGGCACGGCGATTTCGGCCTTGCCCGACGTCACCAATTCGCTGATGACCTGCTCACGCAACGTGGTGTTGGTTGGATCCGCGTTCATCAACCCGACGAGCGCCTGAAGTGCGTTGCTCGTGTCGTTCTTCGTCTTGTAGGCGTCGTACTGCAGCTGATAAGCGATACGGCTCGACTTGTCCAGATTCATGATCTCGCGTGTAATCGCGATGACCGAGTCCTTCCATGGTCCGGTCGAATCCGCGGACGTCTTCATGTTGGCATACGCGCTCGCCATGCACAGACGCAGGATCGTCGACTTCGGGTAGTTCACGATGCCCTTGCGGGCCGCGGTGATCGCGACCGCATTCGTGTTGGCCCGAATGCCGTTCTCGCAGGCCTGGTTGTCCGGAATCTGCTTGCGCGCCTTGTCGTACTCGTTCACGATCTGCTTTGCGGCGTCGCCGAAATCCTTGACCTCGAGATTGGTAACGAGCGGCTGCGACAGCGAGACGTCACGCGGCAGGAACATGCGGGCGCTGATGCGGTAGCCCGCGCCGCTCTTCGCCACGGTCCCGTCGATGACCTCGTCGGCGTGCACGAGCTTCGCCAATTCCTTGATGTCGTTGGGACTGAGCGCCGAGTCCGGACGGTAGCCGGACTGGAGCAGCGTCGCTTCGATGTCCTTTTTGCTGGTGGGCATCAGCTGGCGAATGCTGTACTCGCCCTGGACCCGGTTTCGGACCTCGTCGGCGAGCTTTACCCCACCTTCGACGTCACCGCGAAAGGCAGTGACGAGGACCTTCTTGGTATCCGGGCCGGGGACCTGCTGACGCCCTTGGGCGCTGGCGACTGCCGGGATGGCCGTCGCGACGAGGGCCGCGGCCAGTCCAACAGCCATGAGCGCAGAGCGATGCGAAGCCTTCACAGTCGTAACCTCCAGAACGTTAAACAGATGTACACCTGACATGCCGCACAGGTCCGGCCTCAACAGCGTACAACCAGGGATGCGGGATTCCAGAAAATGGGCGAAGAGGGATTCGAACCCCCGACCCTCTCGGTGTAAACGAGATGCTCTAACCAACTGAGCTATTCGCCCGGCGAAACGCTCGCACGAGCGAGGCCAACGCCGGCCGCGCCCCGTTTCAAGTGTCGTGCAGTTGTCTGGAACGGCTCTGGTCTATCGACTTCCGAACTACTTGAGAATCGCGATTGGCACGAGGACGCAGTACCCAGCTACGAGCAAGATCGGTGCTATCGTCGTCCCGCCCCGGGCCAGATCGGCATAACCGAGCAGTATCGTGACGGCCGCGATCCCCCACCAGAGCCATGGGCGTGCCTGCGATGTCGTATCCGTTTGTGCCATAACGCATTAGTGTAGGCCGCCATTTCAGGGGTGTCAAGCGACCGGAGATACGATTAATCGTCTTTTAACTTGGCGTCGTCCGGAATCCCGAACGGTTGCTCATCGTCGACTCTTTTCACCATACGCACCCCGGTACTCGCTCGGCAGCAAGGCTGCGAGAGCATGCATGATGTGATCCGTATTGCGCGCCAGGTCGCCGGGTGTGAGCACGGCGGGCAGCTGCATCGGTTCTCCAACGCGCACCACGATGGTCGGCCGGGAAAACGTGCGCAGGCGGCGCGGGAGGTGTTCGTGCCCAAAGGCGGCCACTGGAACGACGACCGCACCAGTCTCAGACGCGATGAACGCGGCGCCTGACTGACCCTTCTGCAGCACCCCGGAACGGCTTCGCGTGCCTTCGGGATTGATGGCGAGCGCACCGCCGGCGCTGACGACGGCAATGGCCTGGGCGAGCGCAACCTCGTCGCCGGCGCCGCGCGCGACCCAAATGGCATCCAGCATTTCGCGGACAAACCACCCGACCACCGGCTGATGCTGCAGGGACGCCTTCACAAAACTGCTCATCCGGCGCGGCATGTAGCCGAACATCAACAATGCGTCGAGGGCGTTGACGTGATTCGCAACGAGCACGACAGGCCCGGTCATTGGAATGCGATCGAGCCCCTCGATGTCCACCCGCGCGAACGTCCGCAGCACGGCGGACGTGAGCGCAGGGCCGTTGCGGCGGAACCAGGAAGGACGAGTTGCGACTGGTTGGGTGGCGTGGATATCGGTTCGCGCGACATCCGGAGCAGGAGCTCGTGGTTTGTGTCCATTGCCAAACGCACTGAGCGATTCCGTCACGTCGTGCTTACCCACATGGAGGTTCTTCGCTTCGCTCAGGACGACCACCGGCGCATCGCTCGGGACGACAGCGTCGCGCTCACCGAGGCCTCCAATTGCCACGCGGATCAAATCCGCAACGCCTGACACGCTCGGCCCCTGTAGCAGCGTCATCACCGGAATGTCGACGCCGAACTCGCGCTCGAGACGATTGCGGAGTTCCACCGCCATCAACGAGTCGAGCCCCATTTCATTGAGTCGCGCATCCGCTTCGATCGTTGATGGAGCGGTACCCAAGACACGGGCAACGTGCCCTGTGACCAACGCCAACAACCGCGGGCCGCGCTCTGAAGCGTTCGCTGCAAGCACCGATGCCCTGCCCTGATGCTTCTCGTTGCCCTGGCCACCCCCGCCGGTAGCGAGACCCTTCGAGGCCACCTCGAAGAATCGCGCGGAAATGGAATGCGTGCTCGAAAAGAAGTTCCGCCACACGGGCCAGTCCACACGCATGACGCTCGCGTACGTGTCTCCACCCCGGAGCAGTTCGCCGAGCATCGCAAGCGCTTCGTCGGGCATCACCGGCGGATAACCCTGGCGGTCCAGGAACTCGCCGACACGGTCGTGGCGCGCAACGTATCCCACGCCGCCAAGTCGCCCCCAATCGACACACAGCGCAGGTAATCCCTGCGACGCACGCAACTGCGCCAGCGCTGGGAAGAAGGAATTGGCCGCCGCATAGTTCGACTGCCCCGGATTTCCGAACACCGCCGCCGCTGACGAAAACATCACGAACCAGTCCAGCGCCATTCCCGCCGTGCCGCGATGCAGGTTCCACGCGCCCCGGACCTTGGGCGACATCACGCGCCGCATGCGTTCAAGCTCGAGTTGCGCGATGAACGAGTCATCGAGCACCATCGCCATGTGCATCACACCACGAAGCGGCGGCATGGTGCGCGCAATGTCGTCGAGCACGCGAATGACGTCTGCTTCGCGCGTGACGTCCGCACACACCACACGCACACACGCACCGGCAGACTCGAGGCGCGTCACGACATCCTGCGCCTCCTCGGTTGCCGCACCGCTGCGGCCAAGCAGTACCAGGTGTCGCGCGCCATGCTGCACCAGCCACTCCGCAACCACGAGCCCGAATCCCCCGAGCCCACCGGTAAGGAGATAGGTGCCGTCGGCGCGTACGGGCGGCGTGTCGCTCGCCGACACGTCCGCCAGTAGCACTGTGCGACCCTTGAATGCGACGACGAGCTTACCGGTGTGCCGACTTTGCGCCATGGTGCGGAATGCCGACGCAATGTGCATCGGCTCGTACGTCGTGATCGGGAGCGGCGTGAGTGAGCCGTCGGCAAATCCATCCACAACCTCGCGAAACACCTGCGTGACAACCTCGGGCTGTTCTCGGCCACTTCGGTCGACGTCGATCGCGATGAGCGTGAGGTTTCGCGTAAAGTGGCGCAGTCCGATTTTGCTGTTCTGCCAGATGTCTC
>JBDTMO010000623.1:0-3744 GCA_039934235.1 bacterium
TCCTGCCCGCGTTCAAGTGCTGCGCGACAACACGCGCTATTTCCGCGAACAGATCATTGAGGCGGGCTTCAAGCCTTTGGCGGGCGAGACGCCGATTGTCCCGATCATCGTTGGAGAGACCTCGGCTGCCATCCAGATGAGCGACATGTTGCTTGCGGAAGGCGTCTTCGTAACCGGATTTGGATTTCCTGTGGTGCCCAAAGGAGAGGCGCGCGTGCGGTGCCAGGTATCGGCAGCGCATTCAAAGGATGATCTCGACCAAGCGATCCGAGCTATAGTGAAGGTAGGGAAGGCCCTGAGGATTGTGTAACGGGGCGACCGTTCCGTCTGGTCTTCCTTCTTTATGTTCGTGACCGATCAGGCGTCCGCTTCGTCCCAGAATTGAGTCTGCGACCGCCGGCGGTTGCGGGCCCAAGCTCTCTTTCTCGAGGTTCTAGCTATGCGATTCCTCCGTGTGTTGGCTGTGGCCACCGGTTTCGCCGCCCTGCTCTCCCAGTCGAGTGCGGCACAGGACGCGCGACAGTTCAAGGATGCGTGGTTCTGGGGCGTCAAAACTGGCGGCCTGTCCTACTCGTCCGCGACGACAAATAGTGGCATGGCACCCATCGTCGGCGCCGAGTGGCTCATCACGCGATCCAATGGCGGTTTGTATATCGCGTTTGACCAGGCGTTCATGACCACGACCGGCGGATTCGTCGACCGCGATCCCGATAGCATCTTCGTACGGAATGTCGACCTCAAAAACCTGCGCCGGTTCACAATGGCGGGTATGGTGTTTCCTGGGCAGACGCGCAACCTGCATCCATATGCGGGAGCGGGTCTGGCGTTTAACCAGATAGCCGGCACGTCGTTGGTCGGTTCATCGGCGAGCAGTGCGCGGTACCTCGTTGCGCTGGACAGCATTCAGGCGAAGAAGACCGCATTCTCGCCGATCTTCATCGCTGGCATTCAGGCGCGTTTCAAGCCGGCGTCCCTCTTTGTCCAGGCCACCGCGTCGCCAGTTCAAAAGGCGTTCTTCCTGTCTGGCAACAACTCTTTCAATCTCTCGCTGGAATTCGGCGCGCGATACAACGTAGGTAGCTCGATCGATCGCGCGCGATAACGCGGCGGCGTGAGCGGTGCGAAGGGCCGTCCGTTGAAACGGGCGGCCCTCACGCGTTATAGGGCGTTCGCGCAAAGTGCGATGGCGTTGCGGATACGAACGGATCGTCACGCACGAAGAAGCGTAGCGGCCAATCTGCAGCGCGCGTGATGCCGATGCGCGGCGTGATGACGACATCGTCGTCACTCACCGGCTCATCCGCCCGAATGATGATCGGGCCGTTGCGCAGCGACGTGGCATTCATCGCGCCCGTGATGCCCATGGCCTGACAGAGCTTGCCCGGACCGTTCGTCAGGTCTCGGTCGCGCCGAGCTCGCGGCCGGCGACGCCGCATCAGTTCGATGCCATCCAGTGGGTGAACGGCGCGAACAAGTACCGCGGCCCCGTGTCCGCGTTCGCGCGTAATGGCGTTGAAGCACCAGTACATGCCGTAGATGAAGTAGACGTATGCGAGCCCGGGCGGTCCAAACAGTGGAGCCGTGCGCAACGTGAGCCCAGCAGCCGCGTGACACGCGGGATCGTCCGGCCCTGTGTACGCCTCGGTCTCGACAATTCGCGCGCGCGTTACGCCGCCTGGCGTTGTGCATTGCAAGACGGTACCAAGCAACTCACGCGCTACCAGCTCGGTTGGCCTGTTGTAAAACCGGGCTGGAAGCGGCGGACCTAAACGAGAACGCCGCGCTGTGGGCGCGGCGTCTCGTGTCATGCTTCGTCGCGGGCCACTGTCTTCTTGGCCCGTGGTTTTGTTGCAGCCGCCGTTTTCTTGGCGACTGGAGGTGGCGTTGGCTTCCCCTTCGCTTTCGCAGTCGGCTCCTTGGCAGCCGCTGCTTTTGCTACGGGCGTCCTTGCAGCAGGCGCCTTTTCTACGGCGACCTTTGCCGGTGTCCTCGCCGCAGCAACCTTGGCCGCTAAAGTGCTCTTCTTTGCCGCCGGCTTGCGACCGCTGCCCTTTGCAGCAGGCTTAGGCGACACAGCGGCCGTTGGTGCCGTGTGCGTGCTTGCCGGCGCTGGAGTGGAGACGACTGGTGCTGGCTCGGCAATCGGAGCTGGTGTTGGTGCGTTAACCGCAGCGACAGCGGGTGTCGTCGAGACAGCGCTCGATGAAGGTCCAACAACGCCGATGCTGAGCAATTCCGGTGGTGGTGCACCAGGACGCCCACCGCGACCACCACGAGAACTCACGCCACCGCGCGGCCCCATGCCTCTCGGTGCGGGCGCGCTCGCGACGGGAGCCGGCGCGTTGATGATCGCCGTCTTGGCCAACTGCTCCGCCACGGATTCTGCCTCCGACACACGTGCGACTTCGAAATCGTCGCCACGACGACGTAGGTCGATGACGTCGTTATCGTGCGCATCCTTCAGGATGCGCGGGAAGTTGCGATCGCTCAGGCTCTCGCTGTCGCGACCGAGTAGCTCGCGCGCTTTCGCGCGGACGATTCCGGCCCGCACCGCGGCGTCGCCGGACGTAAGCGCCGCGACCGTTCGACGCAGGAGATCGAACGCCTCATCGCGCGTAAGACGCTCACCGGTTGCGCCGATGGCGCCGACCGGCTCCGCGACTTCAGTGCGTGCCGGACGCGCCGGACGCTCGGGACGTGGAACACGATCCGGGCGAGGGCTCGCCGCAGGAATCGCCGCGGGAGGCGTTGCTACCACGGATGGCGTTGGCGTTACGACTGCGGGTGCGAGAGCGACTGCATCGCTCGCGGCCTCCGCTTCAGCATCGAGGGGAAGTTCAGTTGCGCCCGCCGCGCGTGGGCGATCATCCCGGTCACGTCCCCGGCCACGACGGCCGCGTCGGCCGCGACTTCCGCTTGGCTTGTCGCCCGCGGCAATCGCTGGCACCTCGACGCGCGCCGCTTCGTCGGCGGCGGCATTCTCGGCCGCGCGCGCGTCGCCCTTTGCACCGCTGGGCAGACCGATCTCGAGTTGGCCGTTCTCGAGCTTCGTGGCAGAGAGGAGACCGCGTTGCACGGCGTCCTGCACGAATCGCGAGAACTTCGCCATACCGAGATCCTTCTCGTCGAACGAGCTGTCGATCTCCTGCATGACCTGCTTGAGGCGATCGGAGCGCATGACGTCGCCGTTGCGCTTCATGCGATTGACCGACTCGGTGACGAGCTCCCATGGGTCCCACTTTTTCGCGGGCTCGTCGTCGTTGTTCTTCACCAGGCCGGCGAGCGCGTTGTAGCTGTAGTACTCGTCGCAGTTCATGACGAGCAGGTCGCTCGACGACTCGCGGATGCCGACGCCGATGACGTACTTGCCGTATTCCTTGAGCTTGTTGACGAGACTCGCGAAATCGCTGTCGCCGGACAAGAGGATGTACGTGCCGATTTCGGGGCGCGTGAAGACCAGTTCGATTGCGTCGACGGCGAGGCGGATATCCGTTGCGTTCTTCTTCGAGGACCCGTAGGCCGGCGCGAAGATCATGTCGATCGACGACTCTGCCAGCGGGACGATGTACTGCGGATAGCGACGCCAGTCGGCGTAGGCGCGTTGGACGGCGACCTTACCCTTGATGATTTCCGAGCCGAGCAAGGTGCGGAGTTCCTTGCCGAGGTCGGAGCGGATCCCCATCGTGACATTGTCGAAGTCGATGAGGAGGGCGGCGTTCGGCGCGTGCATTTGCGGTGCGTAGT
>JBDTMO010000624.1:0-3743 GCA_039934235.1 bacterium
AGGAGCTGTCGAGCATTCCCCTCGCAGTCATTCGTCGTCAGGCACGGCCTGCTGAAGTGCCGAAGGTCGTTACCGAGTGCTGCGGACTCGTCTGGACGGCGGTCAAGGCGCAACAGACAAAGGCGGGCCGACACGTTGCCATTTACTGGAACGGCGACATCAGTCTGGACGTCGGCGTCGAGCTCGAAGGCCCGTTCACGGAGCGCGATCGTGTGGTCCGTTCAGCCACGCCGAGTGGACCGGTGGCCACCATCACGCATTTTGGGCCGTACCACACGTTGGGCGCGGCACACAATGCGATCAAAACGTGGTGCGACGAGAACGGGCGTCGTGCGGCGGGTCCCAACTGGGAGATCTACGGGCACTGGGAGCAAGAGTGGAACACCAATCCCGCGTTGATTCGCACCGACGTGTTCTACCAGCTTGCGTGACGATCGCAGCCGACAACATCGCAGGGTGACAACCACGAGCGGCGACGCGATATTCGTCCCCGTGAAGAAGACCATCGCACTGTACGGCGTCCTCGGTGGCGTGCTGATCGTGGGCCTCAAGCTCATGGAGTACCGATTTCTCGTCGTCGAGCACTCATTTGAGATCTACGGTGGTCTCGTCGCAGTGCTCTTCTCGGCCATCGGTATCTGGCTTGGCCTCAGGCTCACGCGCACTCGCGAAACCGTCGTGGTGCGTGAAGTGCCCGTGCCGGTCGAGGTGCCGGTCCGCATGATGGGTCCTTTCGTCGCCGATTTGGCCCGCGTGCGCCAACTTGGCATTACTCCTCGCGAACTCGAGATCCTCGAGGCGATCGCCGCCGGGTTGAGCACGAAGGAAATTGCTGCCAAACTGTTCGTCAGCGAGAACACGGTGAAGACGCATTCGAGCCGCCTGTTCGACAAGCTCAACGCGAAACGTCGGACGCAAGCCGTGCAGCTCGCGAAAGAGGCCGGCCTCATTGCCTGAATGAGTCGCCCGAACGGGTGATTTACGGGGCGAGATCATCGGCTACACGACGATTCGCCCGCGCCCGAAGATTTCTTCACCCTCGCTCTCACCCTGACCATGCCGGAACAGACCCTCTTCGACCGACTGAAGGAGCACCGAACACTCGGCGTCGTACCTCACGAACAGCTCGAGTGGCTCGCGAATGCCGGACGTCTGCGGACGCTCGAAGCCGGGGACATCCTCACGACCAGTGGGCTGCCGGTGGAGGGTCTGTTCGTCGTGTTCGCTGGCCATCTGTCCATCCGCGTCGACCGTGGAACCGGATCGCGGATTGTGATGGAATGGCACGGCGGCGACGTGACCGGCATGCTTCCGTACTCGCGCCTCAAGACGCCGCCAGGCAATGTCGTGGCGGAAGAGCATTGTGAGTTGCTGCACCTGGACCGCGAAGAGCTGCCTCGACTGATTCGCGAATGTTTCGATCTGACTGAGGTGTTGGTGCACGTGATGATCGACCGCGCGCGCGTCTTCAAGTCGAGTGAGCTGCTCGACGAAAAAATGGCGTCGCTCGGACGGCTGGCGGCGGGGCTCGCCCATGAGCTGAACAATCCAGCGTCTGCTGTCGCGCGGAGTGCAAAAGCGCTGGTCGGCGAACTGGAACAGCTCGATCAAGCGCGGCTGCAGCTCAGTAAGCTCAACATGACGGATACGCAGGTCTTTTCCATTGGCGCGCTGCGCGGAGACCGAGTGGCGCGAGACAGCATACAATCGCCAATCGTTATCGCGGATCGTGAAGACGCGCTGTCCGACTGGCTCGATGACCACGGCGTCGCCGAGGTGGAGCTCAAGCCGTTGGCGTCGATGGCCTATACGCCGACAGATCTCGAAGTCATCAGCGGTACCGTTGGCGTGGACAAGCTGGGCAAGGTGCTGTCGCACATTTCGTCCGAGTCCACCGTGCGCCGCCTGGCGTCCGAGATCAGCACGGCCGCTGAACGCATTCATGCGTTGGTTGCGGCGGTGAAGGGCTTCACGTACATGGACCAGGCAGCGACGCTGCAGCCAATCGCCATCGGTCGTGGACTTGCAGACACCATCATCATCCTCGGCGCCAAGGCACGGGCAAAGCGCGTTGAGGTCCTGTTGGAGGTTCCACCCGAACTGCCCGACGTCGATGGCTACGGAGGAGAACTCAATCAAGTCTGGGGCAACCTCATCGATAACGCGATCGATGCGTCGTCGAAGGGACACGTGCGGGTGACCGCTGGCATGGAGCTCGGTCAGGTCGTTGTTCGCGTCAGTGACGATGGTGCGGGCATTCCGCTTACGTTGATCACTCGCATCTTTGACCCGTTCTTCACGACCAAACCAATGGGTGAGGGCACCGGCCTTGGTCTCGACATCGCGCGACGCATCGTCTCTCGGCATCACGGGGCGATTGATGTGACGAGCGACGAACACGGTACCGAGTTCCGCGTCACGCTTCCGCCGGCCGCCACTGTTTCACACTGATACGATGGAGATGCACGCGTGGTAAAGCCGGTCATACTGGTTGTCGATGATGATCACGAAGTGTTGAATGCCGTCGAGCGGGATCTACGCCAGCGCTATCGACAGACGTATCGCATCATGACGTCGTCGTCGGGGCAACAGGCGTTGGAGACCGCGCGAGAATTGAAGCGACGCGGTTCGCAGGTCGCGTTGTTCCTGGTGGATCAGCGCATGCCGGAAATGTCCGGCACTGAACTGCTCACTGAGCTGCGCGCGCTTTATCCCGACACAAAGCGCGCGTTGCTCACCGCGTACGCCGATACCGAGGCGGCCATCGCCGCCATCAATCTTGTCGGGCTGGACTACTACCTGTTGAAACCGTGGGATCCGCCGGAAGACCGGTTGTATCCCGTGCTCGATGATTTGATGGCTGACTGGGCGGCGCATACAACGATTGCATTCGGCGGCGTGCGTGTGGTGGGCTCGCGTTGGTCGCCGCAGAGCTTCAGCACGCGCGATTTTCTCTCGCGCAACCAGGTGCCGTATCAGTGGGTGGATCTCGAGCAAGATGCCGAGATGCGCGCGCTCATCACCAGCGCCGGCGATGAGACGCCACGATTGCCAGTCGTCTTCTTGGCCGATGGCACGATGCTCGTTGCGCCGACGAACTCTGAACTCGCGCAGAAGGTCGGAATGCAGACGGTCGCCGTTCGGCCGTTTTACGACTTGGTGATTATCGGTGCCGGCCCCGCAGGCCTCGCGTGCGCCGTGTATGGCGCATCTGAAGGGCTGAAGGTGCTGCTCATCGAGCAGAACGCGCCGGGTGGACAGGCGGGTACGAGCTCGATGATCGAGAACTATCTCGGATTTCCCAATGGCGTCACTGGCGCCGATCTCGCCCGCCGCGCGGCCACGCAGGCCAAGCGCTTTGGCGCGGAGGTGCTCGTCAGCAACGCGGCCACTGCCCTGCGCCGAGAGGATCCCTATCGCATTGTGGAGTTGTCGAACGGCACTGAAGTGGCGTGTCACGCGCTCATGTTGTCGTCGGGAATGGCCGCGGTGAAGGAACTCGAGGTGCCTGGCGTTTCCAAGCTGCTCGGTGCGGGCGTGTACTACGGCGCGGCACTCTCTGAAGCGGCCATGTATCGCGGGCAACATGTCTACGTGTTGGGTGGCGCGAACTCCGCCGGTCAGGGCGCGCTGTTCTTTTCTCGGTACGCTGAGCGCGTTACGCTGATTGTTCGGAAGCCGACGCTTGGGTCGCAGATGTCGCAATACCTGGTCGACCGCATCGCGCTGTCCAACAACATCGA
>JBDTMO010000625.1:0-3721 GCA_039934235.1 bacterium
CGTCGACGGCGTCGAGCTCGTGCGCGGACGTCCCGCGTATCATGTCGTATTCAGTGTCGACGGCGGCGTGCCCTTCTTCCGCGTGCACGATCGCTACGAGAGCTGGATCGACGTGCAGACGCTCGCGTCCCTGCGTCACCGCCAGGACATATCCGAAGGCCGGTACAAGAGGAACACGACGTACGAGATCTTCCCCGAGCGCGCGTCGTACCAGAAGGACGACGAGCCGATGGAGGCGAGCGTCGCCAATCCGCTGGACGACGGTTCCTTCATTTACGCCGTCCGCGCTGCCCGCATGAAGGTTGGCGAGACCCGCCGCGACGACCGCTATTTTCGCCCGGATCGCAACCCGGTAGTGCTCACCGGCTTGAGAAACGACACGGTGTCTGTAAATGCCGGTACGTTCGCAACGGTAGTGGTTCGCCCATCGATCAAGGCCAACGGGCTGTTCTCGGAAAATGGCGACGCGCAGATCTGGTTCAGCGACGACGCGAGCCGCTATCCGGTGCAGGTGAAGACGCACTTTTCCAAGTTCTCGCTCACCCTGTCGCTTCAATCAGTGACGGCAGGCGACGCCTCCGCGCACTCAAAGCTGCTCGCTGAGTTGCTCGGCAAATAAGAGCTGGCTGCACGCAGTTTTCGGCGGAACTGAGGCCTCCTCAGTTCCGCCGTTTTGCTGTTTGACGTTTTCTTCGCAGCATGCCAATTGCGTGAGCGGGCGCCAACCCACCGAGACAGCATGCTCCAACCGCTCGCCGACGCCCTGAGAAGGAATCCATTTCCGCTGTACAGCGCGCTGAGACGCGCGTCCCCCGTGCTCCGCGTGCCGGGGCGTCCGCTCTGGATGTTGTACGACTTCGAGAGCGTGAAACGCGCACTGCACGATCCAGCCACGTTCAGCTCGCGCGCTGCGCCACCAGGCGGTAAGCCGCTGGACTGGCTGATCTTCCTTGACCCGCCGCTTCACACAAAGCTCCGCGCGCTCGTGATGCGAACCTTCACACCGCGCGCCGTGGCAAGCCTGGAGCCGAGGATCGAGGCACTCACGCACGAGCTACTCGACAAGGTGATTGCTCGGGGCACGATGGACCTCGCAACGGAGTTCTCCGCACAACTGCCACTGCTCGTGATTTGCGAGCTCCTCGGCGCACCAGTCGAGGATCGCGAACTGCTATCGCGCTGGAGCGACGTGATTCTCCATCTGGGCGATATGATCTACGGTGGCGAACGAGCGGCCAAGGCCAGCGCCGACTATCGCGCCGTGAAGGACGAGATGCAGCCGTACGTCGAGCGCCAACTCGCTGAGCGTCGCGTTGCGCCGCGAGATGATCTCCTCACTCGACTGCTTGAGGCGACCGTCGACGGGGAGCGCCTTACTGAAGAAGAAATCCTGAACTTCTTTCAGCTGTTGCTACTTGCTGGCAGCGAAACCACGACGAACCTGATCAGCAACGCGATGCTGAGCTTTATCGCGTATCCTGATCAGTTGGCGCGTCTCCGCGCGGCGCCGGAGTTGCTTCCCTCCGCCATCGAAGAAGTGCTTCGTTTCCGCGCGCCGCTGCAAATGGTCTTTCGGAACACAGCGTGCGATGTGGAGCTCCATCGCCGAGTCATTCCCGCTGGACATCTCGTGTTGGTTATGGTTGGCTCCGCGAATCGAGATCCGAAGCAGTTCAAGGATCCAGCCCGATTCGACATTACGCGCTCACCGAATGCGCACATCGCGTTTGGGCATGGCGCACATTTCTGCATTGGGTCGGCACTCGCGCGTCTCGAAGCGAAAGTTGCCCTCCCAGCGTTGCTCGCGCGCCTGCGCGATGTGCAACTCGTCGGTCCATGGGTTCCACACACCGCGGTGAGTGTTCACGGGCCGCGTAAATTCCCGATTCGCTTTACGCCGGTGTAGAGGCTTCGAGCTGCCGATCTGGTTGCAGCCGGTAGATCGTGACGACCGTATCCTCGAACACTCGCCGCTGCGTGCCCGCAGGTACCTCGTGCGTGACCGCGTGCTCAATTGCCAACACACGTGCGAAACGCACCGCGCGCCAGCTTTCCAGAATCATCTCCAGCATTTTGGATCCATACGGCGGATCCGCGAATGCGACGTCGTAGCTGTCCGGTTTGAGCGCGGCCACAAACGGAATCGCGTCGCGCTTGAATACGCGCGTGCGTTTGAGCATCCGGAGCGTCGCGATGTTGGCGCGCAACGCGTGCAGGCTTGACGGCCGGAATTCGACGAAGTCCGCACTGTGCGCCCCACGCGACAAGGCCTCGAGGCCAAGCGCGCCTGTACCGGCAAAGAGATCGAGAACGCGCGCGTTCTTCACCTCCGCGGCCACCATCTCGAGCATGCCGACCCGCACCAACTCGGCCGTGGGACGAACCCGCGAATCGGCCGGCGACAAAAGATCTCGACCCGCGAACTTTCCTCCTACGATTCTCACCAGCTGCTCCCGTTACTCGTGTGAGGACGTGCGTCCGACCGTGCAGGTATCATAGCCCAGCCTCCGTCCCAGCGGGCCTTGACTATCAACCGCTACTGCTGAATATTCAGCAGTGCTGATTTTTCAGCGGTGAAGGCATTTCTTGTCAGCACCGCGACGCTCCTCAACCTCTCGGCGACTCGTGCTGTCTCAGGCTTCGAGGACTTCGTAACCCACCGGACACCACGTGATGCGATCCTTTGTTCTTGCCGCCGTTCTTGGCTCCGCTCCGCTCGCCCTGGTCGCGCAGCAGGCGCCAGCCCGGACAAGTATCGAGGTCGCGCCCGCTGCCGCGGTTCGCACCGAACATGCGCCGGTGATCGATGGAAAGGAGGACGACGCGATCTGGCAGA
Organism: bacterium; assembly: GCA_039934235.1. Taxonomy (GTDB): domain Bacteria; phylum Gemmatimonadota; class Gemmatimonadetes; order Gemmatimonadales; family Gemmatimonadaceae; genus AG11. The sequence continues at coordinate 2,837 of JBDTMO010000625.1, forward strand.
GCGCGCCCGCCTCCAGCGAGTTCCTCGAGTTCCAGCCGGCCGAAGGTAAGACGCCGCGGTTCAAGACGGAGTTCAAGGTCGCGTACGACGACCGGAATCTCTACGTCTTCATTCGCGCATACGACGCGCACCCGGACAGCATCATGACCGCCCTCACCCGACGCGACGTCCGCGGCCCGTCGGATCAGCTCAAGGTCATGATCGATTCGTACAACGACCGGCGCTCCGGCTTCGAGTTCGCGGTCAATCCCCTCGGCGTCAAGCGCGACTACGCCATGTACAACGATCAGGACGAAGACCAGAACTGGGATGCAGTCTGGGACGCCGGAACGCGGATCGATTCACTGGGGTGGACGGCGGAGTTTCGAATTCCGTTCTCGCAGCTCCGCTATGCAAACATGCCGGACCACGTGTTCGGGTTTGCAATTTGGCGCGACATCGAGCGCTACAAGGAGCGCACGAGCTGGCCCCTCTTTCGCTCGTCGCAGGGTGGCATTTCATCGCAGCTCGGAATCTTGAACGGTATTCGCGGCATCGCGCCGTTTCAGCGTCGTGAAATCATTCCCTACACGGTCGCGAAGAGTTCGTCCGTGCCCGTCAGCAGTGCACCGCCCGGTGCGTCGCCATGGGGCCGGTCGGAAAAGGTCTCGGCTGGCGCCGACGTGAAATACGGCATCACCTCGAACCTCACGCTCGACGCCACGGTGAATCCGGACTTCGGCCAGGTGGAAGCCGATCCATCGGTAGTGAATCTCTCCGCGTTTGAAACGTTCTTCCAGGAGAGGCGACCGTTCTTCGTCGAGGGAACGGGCTTCTACAACTTCTCCGTCAATTGCAGCATCGTGAACTGCAGTGGCGAAGGGCTCTTCTATTCTCGCCGCATTG
>JBDTMO010000626.1:0-3712 GCA_039934235.1 bacterium
GCAGCCACATGGACAAGGGAAAAGACTTCCTCAAGAGCCAGGTCAACAATGCGGTCGCACAGCACCGCATGTTCCTACAGAATCTCACCGATCACGAAAAGCAGGCCGACGACGACCGCTTCCGCGCGCTCTGCGCCGGCTTCATCGCGCAGGCAGAGAATCACCAGAAAATGCTCGAAGACTACCAGCACGAGCTCGGCGCAGAAGCCGGCGTCGCGAAGAAGGCAATTGGCATCGCACTCGGAGTCGCGCGCGACCTGGCCGATATGCCACGCTCCAGTGATTTCCTGCGACTCGTCGGCGACATCGTGACCTCACGCCAGAGTGAAGACACGTTCAAGACTTTCCGCGAAGCCGGTCGTGCGCTGGGCATCGAACGTCTCGCGGCAATCGGCGAGATGGGTGAGCGTCACCACGACCAGTACAACAAGGACGCAAATCGTCTCGTGCAGCAATTGTTTATCGAGGCCGTCCGCGGTGGAGATACGACCGACCTGAAGATGTCCGCACAGGCAAGCCCATCCAGCATGTGATCGCCGGTCACGGCGAAAGCGTCCGCCCACCGGACGCAAGTGGTGTAGTCGACCGATAGGTTCGCGTGATCTCTCGCGCGTCGGCAATCGCATCCTCCTGCAAGATCAAAGATCCTTCAAGGGGATCCCGAGGATCTTTTCGATCACGTGATCGAACGCGCTGTGCACGGAGGCGCGCGAACAGCGGAGCCGTAGCCGAGGATCCGCGTCGATCCGCCAAATCCGCGTAAATCCGCGTTGAGTCAGTTCTAACGCGTCACCGACAACGCATTCGCAGACGACGCCAAGGCGTTGCCCAACAGCAAACACCAGCAACGGCAACTGCCTGCCGCGGATTTACACGGATTTGGCGGATTTACGCGGATCGTTCTACAGGCGCACGACCGATCGTTGCACAAGGGAAAACCGCGAGAAGGCGCGCCCGGGATTGGCCGCGTGCGAGAAAACTGAAATCAATCGCCAGGTTCCGATCCGCAAAGGTTCAATGCCCCTGCGCTCGCCACCACGCCCACACGAGCGGCGCACCACCAACCACCAAGCCAATCGCGCAACCGAGTACAGCGAACCGTCGCTGCTTGCGATGTACGCGCCACGCACTTGGATCTTCCTCCAATTCCGCCGCGATTCGCCGGCGCACAATACGCGGGAGCCACACGAAATGCATCACGACAAACGCCGTCATGCAGGCGATGAAAGCAACGGTGACGACACGATAGTCGCCCGTGAGAAAAGTGCCGGCAAAAAGGAGAATGACCGCAAGGTTCACGCGTTCGAACCGCTGAATCCCGTTCCGCTCCTCCGCGTCGCGCGCGAGACGAGCAAGCCGGCGCGTGCCGCCGAGCACTCCGAATACGCCGCCGAATACGCCACCGATGATGCCGGCCAGGGCAGCACCACTCGCACTTCCAATCCCAATTGCCGCCAGCTTCGCCGCGCCCTTTCCCGTTGTCGCCGCCTGGGCAAGCGTGAATCCTGCCGCCGCCGCAGTCGCTGGTGCGGCCGCCGATAGCGCGAGTACAACGGCAGCCGTAAACGCGGCGGTCGGCGCGGTGGCGCGCAGCACCTCGCCAGTCTGTTCCAGCAACACACCATCGCGGAGTCGCGCCCTTCCCCTGCTCAACCGCTGCTTCACCGCGTCCTCACTCAAGCCGAGCAACTCGGCAACATGACGCACGGATTGGCCCTCGCGGTAATACAGGATGATCACCTCTCGGGCAGCACTCGGCAGCTCGTCGAGCGCGCGCGCCACCAGCTGCCAGGTTTCCAACGAGATCAATTCATCATCGGCGTGCGGTCGCGGATCAGCGACCGCAGCCAACAGCGTGTCAGCGTTGTCGAGCACCCGACGTCGACGTTCGGTGCGCAACACGTGGTGCGCGCGGTTCCGCGTAATCTGCCGCAGCCATGGCAGAAAGCTGCTCGGTTCATGAAGACGACTCATCGTCGTCCACGCGGCGAGGTAGACGTCCTGCGCGACATCCTTGCTCGCGTCAACGTCGCGCAGGATGGCAACCGCAATCGCACACACGACGCCACGCGTGGCATCGACGAGTCGCGTGAATGCCTCGCGATCGCCGCGCGTTGCCGCCGCTACATCCGGCGCGAGCGCAAGCGCAAGTGGATCGGTGCCTCTCGCCGCACTCACTGGTGACCGCGTTTGAGGAACTGATCCATGGTCGCGTACAGGAACGCGGGATCGTCATACATGATGTAGTGTCGCGCGTCAGTCGCCAGAATCACAGTGTGGTTCGGGATCGCGCGCACTTGCCGTTCGTAGGCGGCGTATGTCCGAGCGCGCGTTGCGCTATCAGTCGCGAACGAGGCGGCGCCGATCAGCAGGACCGGAGTTCGAATCGCTGCAACCATCTCGCGCAAATCGGTGGTACTCATCTCGAACACGGCGTTGCCAACGGTGCGCGGATCGGAGCGTCCGGCCCACTTGGCCGCCACCGTGACGCGTGAAGTGTCGCGCATCATGCCCATCAGTGCGGGTCGCGACTGCATCTCGAGCTGCGTTGCCGACAGGCCGCCATAGATCGTGCGCATTCGCTCGGCCATTCCCAGCGCAGAGGCGGTGGTCGCCGTGGTGTCCATGAGCGCGCTCAAGAACGGAACGCCGTCGACAGCAACGATGTGGCCCGCGAGCTCCGGGTTGGACGCAGCGAAGGAGAACGCGAGAAATCCGCCGAGGGAGTGTCCAACGATCACGGGTTTCAGGAGTTTCCTGTCGCGCACATATCGCGCAATGTCGTCGCGCACGGTTGCGAGCAGTGGCGTGCCGGCGGCGAGAGGAGGAACCCCGGCAAAGCCGGGGAGTGTGAGCACGTGCATTTCATACTGGGAGCGATAACGGGCAACCATGTCATCCCACACCGCGCCATCAGCCATGAGTCCCGGTATGAGAATCATGGGAGCGCCGTGTCCAGTCACGGTAACGTGGAACGAATATGACGCGGCGGGCGCCTGTGCAGAGGCATCGTGCGCGTATGCGACGGCGCACAACGAAATGGATGCCAGTAGAGATTTCCTGAACGACACGATCGTCTCCGGGCTGAGTTCCTGCTCGGGGCGCAGGGCGCGTCCCTTCAAGCAAGTAGCCGGAGCAGCCAAAAGGTGACGCGGTCTGATGACGCGCTCATCACTGTGACTGAAACATCCGCTCGCGCAACGCGATCTGCTTCGGCGTGGCCGCAACGATCGGCGTGAGCTTCACGACCGGCCGGTCATAACCGGCCATCGTAACCGTCGTCGCCAATTGCCCCATCGGCCGCGCGACAACGACCCGCACCGTATCGCCGATCGTGAGCGCGCCTACCAGGGCACGCAGCTCAGGCCACGTTGCAATCGTGCTGCCATTCATCGTGACGACGCGATCACCAGTGTGCAGGCCCGCACGTCCCCACACGCTTGCGGGATCGAGCAACCGTAAACTCAGCGCGCGCTCCCCTTCACGATTCCAGCCGACGATGCGCATATCAGCCAGTGGCTTGCCATCGCGAGCCGCCGGTTCACGCGTTACTTCCATTCGCAGTCCCGCCAACCGCAGATAGCGCGCGACATCAATTGGCGAGCCACCGCGAACATGCGAATCGAAGAAGTGTCTTACGCTGCACTTGCACACGTCCGACACCGCGCGCTCGATATCCCGCCCGGTAAAACCCGTCTCACCCGAATATCGC
>JBDTMO010000627.1:0-3711 GCA_039934235.1 bacterium
CTTCCCATGCCTTCGTCTGACACTTCCTTCGAAGACATCCTGAAGCTGCGCGAGAGCGAGCTGTTTCAGGGCAGCCTTGCGTCGCTTCGCGAATGGATGAGCACCGAAGTCTTGCCTCGGCCAGGCGAAGCGCCAGACATCACTGTCAAGCGAGCGGTGGGTCGGCTGGACAAGATGGCCGAGCAGTATCGGGATGCTCTTAGCAGGGCGAAGTACGCGAAGGTGACCGGTGCAATCACCTCCGTGCTCGCAATCGGAGCCGTGGTGGCCGCACTCAGCGACCCTGCTCTCAAGATACTGGCCGGCGTCGCCACTCCGTTCTTCTCCTTTCGCACGCTCTTCCGTCCGTCGTGGAAGGATCTTCAAACCGACAAGACGTTTCCGGCGGCGGCGATCTGCGAAGCGGAAGTACTGCAGAGCCATTAGCGGTGCTGCCGCATTAGAATTGAGCGACCGTATTCGCGCTCTTCGCCTAAAGCAGCTCATGGACGTCATGACCGCACGTTATCGACCCGAATTCACCGCCACGCTTTGCCGGTACGGCGACACCGGCAGCTGGATGTTCGCGACAGTACCAGACAAATTCGCGCCGCCCGTGACGCACGCCTGGGGTCGCACACCAGTGCTCGCGACTGTCGACGGCCAAACATGGAAGACAAGCGTCTGGCACACCAAGGACGATCGCGTGTTGCTCGCGGTGCCGAAAAAGATTCGTGGTACGAAAGGCGATGGCGATCGTGTTCGCGTCCGTATCGAATTCAACGCGCTTTGACTCAGTGACGTCCGAGTTCGAGGCCCCGCCACGTCGGCAGCCCACTACATCAGCGCGTCATCCGTGTCATGGGTTCGCCTTGATCTCGAGATTCGTAAAGTAGCCTTCGGTGCCGGGGCCAATCCACAAGGCGACGCCACCACTGGAGTCGCCAAGCTTGAGGTCATTCACGATCAGGCAGGGCTGGCTCGCACCATGGACGTACAGTCGAGCCGTCGTCCCCTCGATGACAATGCGATAGCGAGTCCACACACCGGGCTCGAGATCCACATAGCTCTCGTATCTTTCCGGCGCCTCCTTACGCGAGGTCGCGAAGTCAAAGCTCGGGTGCGAACTGTACTGCGTCGAATGATTACGCCGGATCTGATCATCCGCTCGGCCATTCGTCGGACGAAGATAGATGTACTCGAACTTGCCATCCTGAAGACGGAAACCAATTCCGATAAAGCCGCGCGCACCCCCAACCACGCCAGGGGCGACCCGCCCGGCCAGCTCGACCTGTATCTCGCCGTTGTGAAACGCCGCTCCCTTGACAGTCGCGTACGCCTCACCGTTTCCGACGCCGCCATCCTCGATGATCTTCACAGCTCGTTTGCCCTGATACTCTACTGACTCAAGCTTGACGCGGTGCGCAGTCAGTTGATCGACAGATTGCGCAGGCATGCGCGGCGCAGCGCCGAGGGCGGCGAGCAGTAGCAGGGCACTCGAGATTGTTGTCGAGCGTGAGGAGAATTGCATGGATCGACTCCGGTGGGTCCTTGTTTGTTGTCCGCCTGCGACTCGCCCTGCACTAATCACGCGGCGCCATCATCAGGAAGACACCTTGGCGGTTCGAACCGTTGCCGCGACGGAGACTTTCAGGGCACTCACGACGCAGACTCCTGCGAGTCGCTGCTGGACAGTCGACGATCACTCCCCCACCGATCACTCGGCGCCGTAACATAGTTGCGCCACACAAATCCCCACGGAATCGCAACCAGAAAGATTGCGCCCATGAGACACGCCTTCATCGTCTCACCTGTCTCCGCGTCCATCTGACCGCTCCGCCACAACGGAAGACCGAACCCCACCACCCAGATCGTCTTCCATATCAGCTCGAAGAACATCAGCGGCAACATCTTTACCGGATAGCGAATCCCCAGCACGGCGAGCAGCGAGACTGCCGTAAGAACGCTCCGCACCACGCCCTTCATCAGCGGCAAGTCCGTTGGCGCATTGACGAGCAACGGCCAAATCGTAATCGCGAGTCCCGTGAAGATGATCAGATACGTTGTCCGCATCACATAAAGCCGTAACGTCGATAGTTCAGTCATTTGGCACCTCAGGTTCGTTGGGAGTCGGCGTGTACTCGAGCAGGTCACCAGGCTGGCAGTCCAGCGCCTTGCAGATGGCCTCTAAAGTCGAAAAACGAATTGCTCTCGCCTTGCCTGTCTTCAAGACCGACAGGTTGGTCAGCGTGAGGTCCACACGCTCGGACAATTCCGTCAGCGTCATCCGCCGAGCGTAGAGGACGTCATCCAGCTTGACGATGATCGGCATCGTCAGATCGTCCCTTCGAGATCGTCGCGCATGCGCGCGCCCTGCTCGAACACACGCGCCAGCACGAACAACAGCAGCACGGCCAGCCACGGTGTGAACGAGAAGCTCCAACCGATGTCGATGCGCTTGCCGGCTGAAAAGACGCCCGCCACCACCGCGCCGACGACGAGATGCAGCACCTCCAGCCCCAGCGCCGCCCACGCAATCTTCCTCAGCCTCACGGCGTTCTCGGCCACGAATGGATCGCCCGCCTTCACGGTGTCGACGATGGCGAGGAGCCGTGTGAGCACGATGTTCGTCAGCGGCGCGGCCACAATCCCGATCACCATGATGAGCCGCATGCCGAGGATCGTCCCACCAGAGCTCATGCCGGGTTGAACGCCGAGCGCTTTCATCACGAACTCCTCGGCAACAATGCTGGCGACCAGAAGGACGGAGATGAGAAAGGCCAGCAGGTAGTTCAGGCCGATGAGGAGCCGCAGAACCCTGCGTGTGACAACGAGCGTGTCGGGGTATGGGCGAGACATGTGATTCTCGAGTGTGGAGGGGCGGCGACCTACGTATTACTCGATTATCGATAAAACATTTATCGATTGGCGTCAAGTTCTATGTCGAGAATAGGTAAGTGCGCCGCACCCCTCGGTGCCCCAAGTACGGTGGAGCGAAACGAGTGCGACGGTTGACACACGTCACCCAAGTCGTTGCCACAAAAGCGGTTGACGGGTTGACGGCGCGCCGTCGCCACCGGTTGGCGGATGGTTCACGCATGCACGCGAGCTTTTGCGCCAGATCCTGCCGCAACCGGTCCGCCCGCTCACCGCCGCCCCTCCGCCGATGCCTCTCCGCCGCGCACTCGCACTTCTCTTGTCCGTTGCCACGATCACGGCGACGTCCCCCACCAGCTCCGCTGCACAGGCCGCCGAGTCCCAGACCTGGAACTTCTGCTTCACCAGCGCCATTGGCAGCTGCTCGGTGTTCTCACTCACCACCGCCGCCGCGTTCGACACGTTCGGAAATCGAAGCGGCACCGTCGTCGACGTCCTCGCCACGCACCTCGGCGGCAATGGCATCGTTTCCGGACTCGCCAGCTTCACCTTCTACGGCACCAATTTCGGCGGAGCCTCCGACTCGGCAGGTACGGTGCAGATGCCGGTGGCCGCGTTCGGCGCCCCTGCAATCCCGATCCACGATGCGTACCGGTGGAAGGGACTGGGCGTCACCGATCTCTCGAACCCGACCGATCCGTACGCCAACTACATGAGCTTCTTCAGCGAGTTCACCCCCGGAATGTCGCAGTTCATTGGCGGATGCTTAGGCGGAGACTTCGACGCAATGCACCAATCGGCAGCAGTGACATGCGGTGCGAACTCTGCCTACCGGTTCGGCTTTACGTCCAGCGT
>JBDTMO010000628.1:0-3698 GCA_039934235.1 bacterium
CATTCTCGCGGCGCTCGACGCTCCGGGCGCGCCGCACGTTGACGCGGCGCTCCACGCCCGAGTGGTCACCAGCGCCGCGCATCTCGTGGGCTCGCGCAGCATCTTCCCCGAGGCGCGCGAGCTGTTCGCTCGTGCGCTCACGCTCTTCCGGCAGACGGGCGACCGCGCGGGCATCGCGTCTACGCTCGCAAACCTCGGCTGGCAGACGTGGGCCGCTGGCGATCTCGCGCAAGGCGAGACGCTTTCTCGCGAGGCACTGTACCTGAACGAGGAGCTCGGCGACGAGCTTGGCGCTGCACTGTCGCGCAACAACCTCGCGTGGATCGCCATGGAGCGCGGTGACTTTGATGATGCCCAGCGACAGTTCGAGGCCGTGACCGCGTCGCACGCGCGGCGTGGTGACGCGCGGGCCGGCGCGTACGCGACCAGCTGGTTCGGATCGCTCATGGCTCGTCGGGGCGATCTCGCGCAAGCGATGCAGCTCTACTCGCGCGCACTCGAGATCGGCGCGCGGGTGTCGGATACAGGCTATCGGTTGCTCGTGCTCGTACGTCTCGCCGCCACGCAGCACGCCGCCGGCGAGCCGGGCGATCACGCGTCGCTGCTGGAGACGTCGTACCTCCCCACATTGCGCGAGTTCGGCCGATTGTGGCCACTCGGCGCCGCGCTCACGGAGCTTGGCCGGATGCTGTTGGACCTGGACGAAACCGTGCGTGCTCACGCCGTCCTTGCCGAAGCGCTCAAAGCGCTCCGCGCTACTGGTGGGCTGGGAACGGTGATCGAAGCAGAGATCCTCCAATCGCTGGCGCTGCTGCGTATGGGCGATCGCCACGGTGCGACGGAGTTGCTGCGTGGTGCGCTCGCCGTGGCGGTGCCGTACGGCGCGCGACCACTCATGATCGAGGCGCTGGAGGCCACGTCGCAGCTCGTGCATGCAGCGGGCGACGCGCGTCGCGCCACGGAGTTGCTCGCGGCGTCGTCGAGCGCATTCGATGCATCGGGGGCGCGACGGTCGCCGCGCGCCGCCTCAGCACTAGAACTGCAGCATCAGGCACTCACGACGTCACTCGGCGCAGAGGGGTTCGGCGACGCGTGGACGTCGGGTACGTTGCTGTCACTCGACGACGCCGCACGTCTCGCACTCTCCAGTGTCACTGCACTCACGCATGATTGACAGCGACGCGGTCACGTCCGAGACCACGACGGAGATCACGCGCTTCCTGCGCCGGTGGCGCGAGGGCGACCGCGAGGCGTTCGACGCGATGCTGCCGCATGTGTACGAGCGACTGCGCGTCATCGCGCGCGCGCGCCTGCGCGGTGAGCAACCCGATCACACGCTCGACACGTCGGCGCTCGTGCACGAGGCGTATCTGCGCATGACCGCCGGCACGACGCCGGACATCCAGGATCGCGCGCACTTCTTCGCCGTTGCGTCCACCGCAATGCGGCGCATCCTCATCGACCACGCCAAGCATCGACTCGCCGAGAAGCGCGGCGGCGGCGCGGTGCACGTTTCACTCGACGCTGCGGTGTGGGGCGACGCCGGCTCCGCCGCGACCGCCGAGCCGGACGCGCTGCTTGCGCTGGACGAGTCACTCACGCGGCTTGGTGCGCTGCATCCACGTCACGCGAAGGCGATCGAGCTGCGTTACTTCGCCGGACTTACACTCGATGAGGCGGCGCAGGTGCTCGACACATCGGCGCCGACGGTGATGCGTGACCTGCGTTTTGCGCAGGCGTGGCTCGCGCGCGACCTCAGCTGACTCTATGTCGGCCCGGCGTTCGACATCGTGGCGGGTTCTTCGAGGAGCGTGAATTCTTTCCCGTGGTAGTGCACCGGCAGCCGTGGCTCGTCGTCAATGCGCCGTCGGCTGACCACGCGAAAGCCTTGGCGTTCGTAGAAAGCCACCAGCGCCTCGTTGCTTGCCCACGTGTCCATCCGAAGGCCAGCGCGTCCGAGTGCGCGGCAGTGCGTGCGTGCCCACGTCAACACAGCGCCGACCAGACCGCGTCCAGGGTACGTTGCGGCCCGCGCAATTCGGTGGAGGTAAATGTGCTCTCCACGCTCGTGGTCGCCCCAAATCGCTTCGTCCGCGTACGCCACTGAAAACACCCCAACAAGGGCGTCGCGGTCCATTACACGGAAGAGCAGCCCGGCTTCTATTTCCGCGAGAATGGACGCGTCTGTAAACTCGGGCCAGAGCGTGGCGCCCTGCTCGCGTTGGATGGCACGCGCGTCGGCATACGCGGCGTGCACGGAATTGAGGTCGGCGTGAACAGCCGCTACGACTTGCATGTTGGTACGAAGCATGGATTCCGAATCTTCGCAGACTGCGCACCTCTGTGGCAACGCACGCTCCGGCGGGTGCGCATTCCCGTGGAGTCCGCATTCGGCACGGTGCCGAGTGAGGTGCTGTTCGCGCATATGAGGGCGACGACGGGCCCGCACTCGCATATCGATTTGAACACTTCGAGGAATGAGGAAGGCTACGATCCTTTGATCGGATAGCCGACCTCTTTTCCGTCCCGCAGGACCGTGAGCAGGATATTGTCTCTGTGACGCACGCTCCAGAGCCGCAGCGCACCGGCGTCTTCGAGAATGCTCATGCCGTCGACCTTGGTAACGACGTCGCCGACTTTGATTCCCGCGCGATCGGACGGGCCGCCCGGTCGCACCGCGGTGATTGGCGGCGGTTCGGTATAGCGATAGTACGTGAACGAAGTAGTGCCTTCCTTACCCGTGGCCGCATGGCACGACGGATTGCAGGCGACAGCAAAACCGTAACCGCCGTTTGGACCTAACTCCGACGCCTGTGCCCCATCGACGCGTACCCCGTCGATGATAAACATCGGAGTCCTGCCTGGAGTCGGAGTCCCAACGCCACGGAGGCGCACGGTGCTCTGCGAGTCCAGCTTGCCGAGCAGGCGACGCATCTCGGCAAGGATGCCGTTGACTCTCGCGGAATCCGGACGCGTGATCGCGCGACGAAGGTCCACGATTGTCGCCGAGTCGGTGCTGGCCGATCGCGGTTCGCGCGCGCAGTCCGTACCGGAGAGTGACACAGTGAAGACGCGACGGTCGCGTCCACGCCGAACGGTGAGATCGTTCTTGCCCGTCGGCGGGTGCACGAACTGCATTGCGCCGGTGATCGTCGTGATTGGATGACCGTTGATCGCTTCAACGATGTCTCCCGCGATCAGGGCACTGCCCGAGCCAACCTTGAGCACGACGGGCTCCGTGGAGAACGTGTATGGTATCGTGCCGTCTGACGTCGTATTGAACTCGCAGTTGGCGCATTGAAACGAGTTGATGCCAATTGCGGCTGGGGTTCGCGTAAGACAGCTCTGCCAACCTTGCGCCGGGAGCGCCGATGCCGTGGCGAGCAGCACCATCGTACGACTGATGTAAGGGTGAAAGCGCATGGTCAATACCAGATCACGGGTTGGCGTGCGGTCGGCTGTAATGCGGTCGTGAGTCGTGCCGAGAGTCCGGCGTCGAGACTGCTGCGGGCGACGGCGTGCGCCGCGCCCATCAAGACCTTGCTGGCCACTTCAACGGCGCTCGAATCGACGTGCGCCGTCGCTGCCGCGTAGGACTGCGCCGCCTGCACGTATGCCGAACCCGCGCGTTGCAGCAGGAGTACATGGTCGGCGACGCTGAGATCGCGTCGGGAGAGCATCGCTTCGAGCGAGCCGCG
>JBDTMO010000629.1:0-3697 GCA_039934235.1 bacterium
ACCGCACTCAAGCTTCTGACGCGCGTCCTTGGACCGTCTCGTGGCCGCTGTCGCATTACCGGGCGGGCGGGAGTGCTCATCGAGCTTTCGTCAGGCTTTCATCCCGACCTGACGGGACGCGAGAACGTATTCCTGCAGGGTACCATCATGGGCATGCGGCGTCCTGAGATTGCGCGCAAGTTCGAGCAGATTGTGGAGTTCTCCGGAGTGGCCAAGTTCATCGACACGCCAGTGAAGCGCTATTCGTCCGGCATGAGCGCGCGACTCGGCTTTGCGATCGCCGCACATCTCGATCCCGAAGTACTGGTCATCGACGAAGTGCTCGCTGTCGGTGACGCCGCCTTTCAGCGTAAGGCTCTCGACCGCGTGGGGGAGCTGGTGCGCGGTGGGATACCGGTGGTGATCGTCACACACCAGCTGGAGCAGGTCACGGCGCTGTGCACGAAGGCCATCTTGTTGGAGTATGGAAACGTGGTGGCGGAAGGTGCACCAGAAGAGTGCGTGACGACCTATTTGCAGCGGTCCCTCCTTCAACGCACGCCTGGTAACTCCGCGGCGCTTGCCGGAGAGAAGCTCGAACTCTGGAGCGGCTCGGAGGTCCGGTCTGGCGAACGGCTCGTATTAGGGCTCAATATCAACGTGCGCGACCCAGAGCACGTGCCGGAGCACCGACTCGCGGTGCGCGTGCGCAGCGTGGTGACCGGAAGCCTGGTGTTTGAGTCAGATGTCGAGTCAGGAGGCATGGGTCTTCCAACGCAGTCGTCCTGGTTCTGTGTCCAGGCCTCTCTCCAGCTGAACGTTCCTGCTGGACCGTATTACGTTGAGATGGTCGTCAGAGGCCGCGACGACGGTCGAGAGATCTCCTCCGGTCCGGGGGCTTACGTCGACGTCACGGCGCACACGATCTTTGATGGGTCTGTGCAGCTGAACCTGGAGTGCCAGATTACGCATGCCGAGGAGTTCGGGCCGGAACGAGCGTTTGCTGCTCCGGGACAGGGGCATCCCACCCGCGGTTAGTTCCACCGACCCTTACGCAAGAGACCATGCCAGGCGACGATGCCACGGAGGTCACACTGGTGGTGTGCACGCGAAACCGCGCGCGTTACCTGCCGGGCTGTCTTGATGCGTTGCGCATGTTGCGATCCGCGAAGCCATGGGAACTTGTCCTTGTCGATAATGGCTCGATGGACGAGACCCCGCGCATTCTCGCCGAGTTCGCCAGAACGGCGCCCTTTCCGGTTGTGCTGGTCCACGAACCGCGTCCCCGGCTCACCAATGCGCGAAACGCCGGTGTCATCGCAGCACGCGGTGAACTGATCGTGTTCACCGACGACGACTGCTACCCGAGCACTGACTTTCTCGATCAGTGGCTGTCGGTCTTCGCCGATCCACAGATCGGCTTCGGCGGTGGCCGCATCCTGTTGCACGATCCGGACGATCATCCAATCTCGATTCTGACGACTGCGGATCCAATGCAACTACCGCCGTACGGCTTTATCGAGCCTGGCGAAGTGCAGGGCGCCAACATGGCGTACCGCCGCCACGTCCTCTTCAAGGTGGGCGGCTTCGACCCCGCGTTAGGGCCAGGAAGCCTCTTCAACTTCGAAGACCTCGACATGTCCTCGCGTGCCGCGGCGGCCGGCTATCTGGGGGGTTACTTCCCTGGTCCTATCGTAGAGCACCATCATCGGCGTCGTACTCCGAAAGACGTCGAGGCATTGAAGCGGTCGTATGCGCAAGGCAGGGGTGCGTATTTCGCGAGTCTCCTGCTTCGACTCCAAGCTCCGCGTGCGCTCGCCGTTCACCTCTACCACTCGACTCGTCGAAAGGCAGCCTCCCAGATTCTTCGCGAGCTTTTCGCAGGGGTCCTCTACCTCCTGTACCGACTGGTGCGCCCGCGGCAGCGGCCCCTGGCCAACCTCGGTTTGCCTCCCCGTCCGCTCAATCAGAATCGTCCACTGGAGATGACGGAGAATATCACAAAGGAAGGCACGGGGGGCCCGCTTCTCGGCGACTGAGCGGGGACAGCGTTCGAGGTCACTCGACTGGATGGTTCCCCTCCTTGGCTCGATTTCCGACGGACGAGAGCGCGAAGTCAGCGTTTTGGCTCAGCTGCGGGATGCCGCGATGTGGACGCCGCATTGATCCACGCCCCGAGCAACTGCGGACGCACATCGTTGATGTCACGCTGCTTCCGCGACGCGAGGTGATCGAGTGCGAAGCGCGCGCCCACCGGGTCGCCGAGCTTGATCCGCGCGACAGCCGTGCCTTCGCGCAGGACGTCCACCGGCATCCAGAGGTCGTCCTTTTCCGCGAGGGGAATGAGCACCTCCGCCGCCTTCGACACTTCGGCGAAATTCCACGACGCCATGCCGTGCAGAAATGCGATCGCGGCGCGGGCGTCCGCCGGTGCGTGCTGCGTGTCCATGTAGTGCTGCACCGCCGCGAAGAACGCGGTGTCGGCAACCCCCGACGTACCGCCATCGCGAAATTCCTCCGCGTCTCGCACGGCACTCGCCCAGACGTGCCAGTCCAGCGGCGGCATGTTCGACGACAGCATGCGATCCACGGCGCGTGAACGCTCGGCGGCGCCGTACATCGACGGCGTGGCGCCGGCGAAATGGTTGTCGCGCGCGCGCGCCGCGAGCTCCATCGCCTCGAGACGCGGCACGAACGTGATCGGTGTATAGCGCTCGCCGGTCACACCAACCCGACGTCCCTCGAGAATCGGTGCGAGGCCGAATCGGTCGCTCGTGAGCCCGACGAAGCCCATCGCGCCTTCGTTCAGGTACCGTGTCCGCTCGGCGCCCAGATCGAGCGTCGGGTAGAAGTCGGAGTTGCCGCCTCCGCCGTGCACGAGTGGATCGAGCGTCGCGCCGTCCACCATGTGCAGCGCATCGAGAATCGGCACCGTGAGCGGATACACGCGGCGAAGCGCGTCTGCCACCGGCGGCAGCTGGAAGACCGACCAGTCGGGCGGGGCAATGGTGGAGTCGTTCGTCGCGACGATGAGGATGTCGCGATTGCCCACCGAGTAGATCGTGTACGACGGAAAGTTCTCCGCGACCGCGCGCACGACGCTGAGCACCAGGCCGTCGTTGATCTCCGACAGGTGCAGCCACTGGCCGAAGACGCCCCTCGGCGCGAGAAAGCGACGGACGTGGGCATAGAATTCCGTCGTGAACAATCCGGACACGCCGGCCACCCATGGCGTGGAGGGCTCGGAGAGAATGAGGTCCCAACGCGCACCCTGCGACGCGAAGTACGACCGCGCATCGTCGAGTGCGAACGTCGAGCGCTTGTCGTCGAACGCGAGCCTGTTGGCGGGATAGAACTGCCGCGCACCCTTGATCATCTCGGGCTCGATCTCGATCGTCACGACGCTGTGGAGACGGGGATCCAGCAGCAACGTGTGCGACGACATTCCCGAACCGAGCCCGATCACCGCTGCCGTCTGCGCCTGCGGTGCATGCGCGAGCAGGATGAGCGGCAACAACATCTGCGTCGATGCATCGTGCGTGAACGGCCCGGGCGTCATCGGCGGCCGGAACCACTCCGGACCGAGCGACGCATCCGGCTTCCCGTTCGTCGCCAGCGACAGCCCTCGGCTCGACATGATGCGACGCACGCTCACGGTGGCCGTGCGTCCGTCGGCGTAGTAGATCATGTCCGACTGCTTCGGCGCACGCGCGCTGCC
>JBDTMO010000630.1:0-3690 GCA_039934235.1 bacterium
TAAAACGCCGTTTTACTGAGCGGAAAAGGCAGGAAGTACAGACTGCTCAAGGTAGTGGATTCCACAGGGGAAATCAAGACTTGGGCCCATCTGCAAGTCATTGTCTCACAATGACTTATAAGTCGAGAATTCCAGTGCCGCCGAGTCGCGAATCACCTGAGGATTTTCGGCGCTTATTCGGGCGTGGTGCCCGGTAGCAAAACGCCTTCCTTGAACCGCATTCGAATGCGCTTCACATTCTCGAAATCCGTGAGCGGATTTCCGGCAAGCACGAGAAAGTTGGCGTCAAAACCCGCGTCGAGCTTACCGATTTTGCGACCGGGAAAAATCGCGCGTGGCGCGGCCATGCTCCACATCCGCAACAGCTCGAGGTCACTGAAAACACGTGTGGCGCGCAAACCAAATACCTCGAACACGCTGGTCGTGTTATACCGATCACTGCCGATGACCACGTTTACGCCGGCGTCCTTGAGCAGCTGCAGATTCGCGACGATGACCTCACGAGCGCGTGGAGCAATGACCGAATCCGGGAGACCATTCGCGATTAACTGGCCGAGCACATCTAACACCTCGCTCACAGTCGTGACGACGACCACGCCGAGTTGCTTGGCGAGCCGCGCGTCGGCGGCGGAGAGGCGATAGCGATCGAGCGATGCGTATGTGACAAGCTCGTTTCGCTCGGGACGAAAACCGGGGAGATGATTGATCTCATCGACACCAGCTGCGAGTGCGTTCCGAAAGTCGGCAGCGGTTTCGACGTGCGTGCTCACGCGCAACCTGGCGTCGTGCGCGCGCTTGACGATAAGAGGGAGCAATGCTGGATCGAGCCCACGCCATCCGATCGTCGACGAATCGGCCAGCCGCTTCGCGTACTCATCGGAGAACAACAGGTACGTCTTGATGAAATCCGGCTCGGCCGCGAGAATCGCTGGCCACTTGGCATCGAGGTCTGCACGCGACGCGATGGTGTGGTAGAACGCTCCTTCACCAGCGGCGGGCTTCCAGACGCCGCGCGCAACATTGCGCCGAACGAGGTCAATTGGGTGTCCGCCGGGCCCCGTAAGACCGCCATTCGAAAATACGACGTCGATGCTCGTCGACGTGTTGAACTTCCCCTTCGCCGCAATGCGATCGGCGGGAAAGCTGTTGGGGTTCTTCACGTAGTAGATGCCGGCGCGCAGGTAGCGATTGGATACGCCCGTATCGCTCGGCACCGCGTTGTGGTTGTGCGCCTCGCCGAACGCCGGAACGACATAGCCGCCCTCGAGGTCGATCACCGAATCGACCGGTACGGGCTGCCTGTCACTCAACGCGCCGTACACGGAATACCTCGTCACCTGCTCGAACGTGGTTCCGTTGAACCAATAGCCGTTTTTCAGCTCGTACCGGGGAGGACCACCAGGCATCCGAATGGACGGAAATGAGTCGCTGCCGCCGGTTGCAATCCCGACCGAGCAGGACGCACAGAGCGCGAGTAGCGCGAGGCTCGCACGGCGTCGCATCGCGGCGCTACTCCCGGCCCTCGGCCTCCGTGGGCGCGGACTCGGGATACTCGGTGTCCATCTCGAGATCTTCCTTCTCTTCGAGCTCCTTTTCGCGACGCAGCGCGTCGTCGCGCTCCATGCGGTACTGCTCGTACCATTCGCGCGTGACCTGCCCTGCGAGCTCGCGATTGCCGAGTCCGAAGCTCAGTGCCATCGCCAGCGCAATGGCGCCGAACAGAATCGCGAATGCGGTCGTGACGATGTCTGTCGCGATGCCGAGTTCCTGAAGCGCCATGAAGATCGCAAGCAGGATGACGCCACCGCGACCGACACGCGCGAGTGCTCGGCCGCCGTGCAGCGCGCCGGCAGACGCGGAGATGAGCCCGCCCACGAAGCCGCCGAGTACGATGCCGACGAGGATGATGACGATGGCGGCGATGACGCTCGGGATGTAGCTGACGAGCTCCGAGAAGACGTTCGCGAGCGACTCGAGCCCGAGGGCGTTGGCCGCCACCAGGATGACCGCGAACATCACGAGCCAGAACACGAGGTTCGCGAGGACTCGTGTGGGATTGAGGTGCGATCCCGACCGTTCGACGGCCTGCATCACGCCGCCGCGTTCCAGCATCTTGTTGAGCCGAATGCGCCGGAGGAACCGCTCGACGAGCTTCTCGAGCACCTTGGCCAACAGGTAGCCCGCGAAGAGGATGACCAGCGCGCCAAGGAGTGCCGGCACGATGTCGCCGAAGACCTGGGCGAAGCTCGACTGCAGGCGGTCGCCGAAATTCACGCTGCGTTCCTGACCAAGAGTGATGACAGCCGTCGGAGATCGTGCAAGCTAAGCTAGTTTCTCGTGCCGCGCTTCATGTCGAAAATGAGGCTTCTGCGGCAGGCGGGACAGATGAGCCACTCTCGCGTGCGCGAGTAGCCGAGCCCGAACGAGCCTCCGCCGATGGACCGTTTTGTCATCGGTGTTCCATCGCGTGGACACAGCGGTTTCTCGCCCGCGGCTACCTGTGCGACGATCGCCTTTCGTTCCTCGGGTTCGAACTGCGCGTGTTCGTCGGTCACGACGGCAGGAGGGCAGTGGCTTCGATTTCCACGAGTGCGCGCGCCTCGATCAGCGCTGACACGACCACAACGGACATCGGCGGATAGTTCCGTCCCATGACGTCCCGGTACGCGACCCCGATTTCGCGTCTCGCGGCGATGTACGCGTCGCGATCGGTGATGAACCACGTGAGGCGTACCAGGTGGCGCGGTTCTGCCCCGGCATGGGCAAGCAGCGTTGCGACGTTCGCGAGCGCCTGGCGCACCTGAAGCACAAAGTCGTCGGTGTCGAACAGCCCGGTGGCAGGATTCCACCCGATCTGTCCCGCGAGGACGATCATGGTTCCCTTTGCCAACACGCCATTCGAGTAGCCTTTCGGCGACGGCCAACCTTCTGGTTCGAGCGCGCGGTGCGTCATTGCGCTGCCTCGCGCAGCCGGAAGCGTTGCAGCTTGCCAGTCGTCGTACGCGGCAGTTGCGCCACGACGTCGACGGCGCGCGGATATTTGTAGGGCGCGATGCGTGCTTTCACGAAGTCCTGCAGCTCCTTGACGAAAGTGGCGCCGGATTCATGGCCCACGCGGAGCACGACGAATGCCTTCACGAGCTGCCCTCGCTCAACGTCTGGTACGCCAATGACTGCGCACTCGAGCACTGCCGGATGCTCGAGGATCACGTTCTCGACCTCAGGGCCTGCGATGTTGTACCCGGACGAGATGATGATGTCGTCGGTACGCGCCTGATACCAGTAATAGCCGTCGGCATCACGAACATACGAGTCGCCGGTGAGGTTCCAGCCGTTCTGCACGTACTCCCGCTGTCGCTCGATATTCGCGAGATAGCGACATCCCGTTGGGCCGCGCACGGCGAGTCGACCAACTGTCCCATCAGGCAGCGAAGCCCCGTGTTCGTCGACGATGCGTGCTTCATAGCCTGGCACAACGCGTCCCGTGGCGCCGGGTCGTATGTCGTCGCCGGATGCGCTGATGAAGATGTGGAGCATTTCCGTGGCGCCGATGCCGTCGATGATCGTGATGCCGGTTGCGCTCCGCCATGCCTCCAGGACGCTGAGCGGCAGCGTCTCTCCGGCGGACACGCATTTCTGTAAACTCGACACGTCATGATCGCCGAGCATGCCGCACATCGCGCGATATGC
>JBDTMO010000631.1:0-3686 GCA_039934235.1 bacterium
CAGGGTCTGTCCAGCGAGGCGCGTAGCGCCGATGCGCGCCGTCAGCCGTCCAGCGAGCGCACGCGAGCGCGCCGTCGGCCGCCGAGCGAGCGACAGCGAGCGGGCTGTCAGCCATCGATGTACCGGCGCAGCGTCGCCGACTCCAAACCCTCGCGCACCTCGGCAAGCTCGATCGTTTCGAGCACGTCGGCGGCAAACGCGTACGTAAGCAGCTCGCGCGCCGTACGCGCGTTGACGCCACGACTCTTCATGTAAAACAGGGATGTCTCGTCCAGGCGACCAACCGTCGCACCGTGCGTGCACTTGACGTCGTCGGCAAAGATCTCCAACTGCGGTTTCGTATCGATCTGCGCCCGCTCGGAAAGCAGCAGCGTGTTGTTCGTCTGCTTGCCGTCCGTCTTTTGCGCCTCGGCATGCACGTACACCTTCCCGTTGAACACGCCGTGCGCCGCACCGTCGAGGATGCCCTTGTAGAGCTCGCGGCTATAACAGTTGGGCTCCACATGCTCGATCCGCGTTTGATGATCGATGTGCTGATCACCATCGCCGAGGTACAGTCCGTTGAGTGTTGCGCCGCAGCCTTCGCCGCGTAGCTGCGTGTACACGTTCGTGCGGGAGAGCGACCCGCCCGTCGCAAAACTGAATGAGAACAGGTGGCTGTCGCGCGCCTGGCGCACGTCGAGCGTGCCGATGTGAAACGCCACCGGCGACTCGCGCTGCAGCTTGAGATGCGTCAGCGTCGCGCCGTCGCCGACGGATGCTTCGGTCACGGCATTGGTGAGATACGCACCATCGCCAAGCCCCGCATAACTCTCGATGACTGTCGCCTTCGCGAAATGGTCGAGCACGATGAGGTTTCGCGGATGCGCCGCACCCAGCGTTGCCGACGCGTCACTCACGAAGAGCAGATGGATCGGGCGCGCGACTTCGATGTCCGCCGCAACGTGCACGACGGCGCCATCATTGATGAACGCCGTGTTGAGCGCCGTGAAACTATGCGCGTCGAACGCCGCGATCTTGCCAAGGTACTGCTCGACGAGAATTGGCAACTCATCATACGCCTCGGCAATAGGCAGCACACGCACACCGTCAGGAAGCGCGCCGCCACCGGATAGCGCAGCATTGAACCGGCCATTCACGAACACCAGCGTATGCCAATCCGATTCCGCAAAGCTGTACGGCGCAATCTGCGCCGATGTCACGCCGCCACTGGGCTTCGTCAGCGACGCAAAGCCGCCTTCGACGATGGGCGAAACGGACGTAAAGTGCCAGTCTTCGTTGCGCGTCGTCGGGAAGCCAAGCGTCTCGAAGCGAGTAATCGCGGACAAGCGAAGCGTGCGCACCGCATCGGGAACCGCGGACGCACCGTTATTGGAAAATCGGTCGAAGCTCTGCAGGAACGAGTCGATCACGCCACTGCCTCTTCAAGGAGCCAGTCGTAACCCTTGGCCTCGAGCTCGAGCGCGAGGTCCTTGCCGCCAGAGCGAACAATGCGGCCGCCCGCCAGCACGTGCACGTAATCGGGCACGATGTGATTCAGCAGGCGCTGGTAATGCGTGACGACGATGGTGGCGTTCGTCGGCCGCTTCAGCGAATTCACGCCGTTGGCAACGATGCGCAATGCGTCGATGTCGAGCCCGGAATCTGTCTCGTCGAGTATGGCGAGCTTCGGCTCGAGGACCGCCATCTGGAGAATTTCATTGCGCTTCTTTTCGCCACCGGAAAAGCCGGTGTTCACGGAGCGCGTCAGCATTGCGTCATCCATCTCGACGAGCTTCATCTTCTCGTCCATCAGGTCCGCAAAGCTCATCGGGTCGATTTCTTCCTCGCCCCGTGCCCGGCGAATTTCGTTGTACGCGGTCCGCAGAAAATAGGCATTGCTCACGCCCGGGATCTCGACGGGATACTGAAAGGCGAGGAAGATGCCTTTCTGTGCTCGTACTTCGGGATCCATCTCCAGCAGGTTGTCACCGTCGTACGTGACCGTACCGGCAGTCACCTCGTACGCCGGATGACCAGCGAGCACCTGCGCGAGCGTACTCTTGCCCGAGCCGTTAGGCCCCATGACAGCGTGCACTTCGCCGGGCAGAACCGTCAGGTCGATGCCGCGGAGGATTTCCTTATCTGCAACAGTGGCTCGCAAGCCCTTTATCTCGAGCATATCTACCGATGAAATACGGTGAACGGTGAACAGTGAACGGTGAACGGTGACGGTGTTGGGACCGTTCACCGTTCACTGTTCACCGTTCACCTCTATCCAACACTTCCTTCTAGAGTGATGCCGAGTAACTGCTGCGCCTCGAGCGCGAATTCCATCGGCAACTCCTTGAACACTTCCTTGCAGAAACCGCTCACGATCATGCTCACGGCCTGCTCGGCGCTCAGTCCACGCTGCTTCAAGTAGAAGATCTGATCCTCACCGATCTTGCTCGTCGATGCCTCGTGTTCAACCTGCGCGGTATTGTTGCCCACCTCGATGTATGGAAACGTGTGCGCTCCGCACTGGTTCCCCACGAGCATCGAATCACACTGCGTGTAGTTGCGCGCGTTCGTCGCCTTCGGTAATACCTTGACCTGGCCGCGGTAGCTGTTCTGGCCGCGACCCGCGGAGATACCCTTGCTGACGATATTCGACTTCGTGTTACGACCGATGTGGATCATCTTGGTGCCGGTGTCCGCCTGCTGGCGATTGTTCACGACGGCCACGCTGTAAAACTCGCCGGTCGAGTTGTCGCCCTGCAGAATCACGCTCGGGTACTTCCACGTGATGGCGGACCCCGTCTCCACCTGCGTCCATGAGATCTTCGAATTCGCGCCGGCGCACTTGCCACGCTTGGTGACGAAGTTGTAGATGCCGCCCTTTCCTTCCTTGTCGCCGGCGTACCAGTTCTGCACGGTGGAGTACTTGATGGTCGCATCCTTCAGCGCGATCAACTCCACGACGGCCGCATGCAGCTGCGACGTCGAACGCTTTGGCGCGGTGCACCCCTCGAGATAGCTGACGTACGAGCCCTCGTCCGCGACGATGAGCGTACGCTCGAACTGTCCAGTGCCTTCTGCATTGATGCGGAAGTAGGTCGACAACTCCATCGGGCAGCGCACACCCTTGGGGACGTAGACGAACGACCCCTCGGAAAACACCGCAGAGTTCAGCGCGGCAAAGAAGTTGTCGGAATACGGGACAACAGAGCCGAGATACTTCTGCACGAGGTCGGGATGCTCGCGCACGGCTTCGCCCAGCGAGCAGAACACGATGCCCAACTCGCCGAGCTCCTTCTTCATCGTTGTGCCGACGCTCACCGAGTCGAAGATCGCGTCGACCGCGACGCCCGACAGGAATTTCTGCTCGCTGAGCGGAATGCCCAGTTTCTCGTACGTGCGCAGCAGCTCCGGGTCCACGTCGTCGAGCGACTGGAGCGGCGTCACCGACTTGGGCGCCGAATAGTATGATTGCGACTGGTAGTCGATGGGCTCGTAGCTGACGTTGGGCCAGTGCGGCTCCTTCATCGTCAGCCAGCGACGATACGCCTTGAGGCGCCAGTCCAGGAGCCAGGAAGGTTCGTCCTTTTTCGCCGAGATGAGGCGAATCACGTCTTCCGTCAGGCCGGGCGGAATCGTATCCGCTTCGACATCCGTCACGAAGCCGTACTGGTATTCGCGATTGACCAGCGAATCGATGGACGAAC
>JBDTMO010000632.1:0-3682 GCA_039934235.1 bacterium
TCAAATCGGCAAATGAACCGGCGATGTCTCCAGTGAACACCTGATGCGCATCGGGATCGGGATACGCACTGCTCACTACGATGTAGCCGTGGCTCGCGAGGTATTCGAACAGCGCGGAATTGTCTTCGTATGTACCACCCGCTCCGGTGTGATACAGGAGGACCGGGAATTTTCCGCTCGCGGCGGGCGCCTTGTTCACAGCGAACGTCTTGGTGGCGAGCAACTGCTCAAACGCTTTTGACTCCTCAGGAGTCATGGCATTGGGCTCGTGCCCCGTTGTTTCTTGACCGACCGCAGCTCGCATGGCTGGTGCAAGGCGACTTGCAAACGACGCGAGCGGTCCAGGCCCTGGCGATATGTCGAGGTATTGCCGATAGGTCATCCGGGTCGCGTTGGTTTTCTGCGCCGGATACCAGAGACCGATCAAGATGGGTCTGGGCCGATGCGCAGGAAAAAGAGTTGTGTCGGTGACAAACTCAGGATCGTATTCCCGGGAATGATCCAGTTTGTACTGCAGCCGGAAGCCCACTGCATGCGGGCCGGTTTTGAGACTGCCCCAGAGCAGCGGCGTCTGCGCCTTGGCTGAAGAAACGACGCAGAGGGTTGCAGCCGCGAGGGTCCTGGCGACGCGTAGGAGAGGCCTGGAGGCCGGGACGACGCGAGAAAATGTCATGTTCATGCAGCGTAATACCCGCGCCCAGCCTCGTCGGTCACAGCGTCTTAAGCATCTTCGTCGGGTTCCGACAGCAGGTCGCCCAACCGATCGAATCGGCGCTCCCACAGCGAGCGTTGGTCGCCAATCCACTGCTCGAGCACGGAAAAGCCCGTTGTCTCGATGTGACATGTCCGGATCCGTCCAGTCTTTTCCGTAGATACGAGACCGCTGTCTTCCAGCACTCTTAGATGCTGCGCCACCGCCGTGACGGTGATCTGCAACGGCGTAGCGAGGCTAGAAACCGAGAGCGGTCCGTTGCCAAGCCGCTCGACAATCGCACGACGAGTGGGGTCGCCGAGTGCGTAGAACACGCGAGCGGCGTCGAGGCGCGCCTTGCGCGGTGCGCGCGACGACTTCGGTCTACTCGCTCTCATTGGCCAGCGCGTTCGCGAGTGTGTCGAAGAGAGAGCGCCATCCGAGCAAACGAATCTGTGGACCGTCGGCGCCCTCGAAGTACGCCGCTTGATGCGTACACACGACGTCCGTTCCCGCGTCGGCCGGCATGAGTTCGACAGTGACAAGCGCGGACGAGATGCGTTTGTCGCCAAGGCGCATCGTCGATGTGAAGACGATACGCCGATCCGGCACGATGTCGTGATACGTCCCTTCGTTTGCAACGGCAATGCCCTCGAACGGCGTGCCCTTCTTGAAGCGATACTGGAATCGCTCAGAGCCTCCGACGCGAAAGTCCATCTCGAACAGCTCGACGTCGTGTCCTTCGCCCTCGACAAACCACCGGCGTTTCTTCCTGGCGTCTGCGAACGCGCGAAAGACACGCTCGGTCGGCGCGGGATACGTGCGCTGGATGACGAACGTATCGTGAATGGTGGTCAGGCCTTCACTGGTTTTCATGCAGTCGTCTGCGCGGGACGGTAGGTGGTCATCACGACGCCCGTTGAGGACGTCTTGCTCTCGACGAGCGTGAGTGTCGCGTAGGCGGTTTCGTCGACAAAGAGACGCCGTCCTGACCCGAGCACGAGCGGGTGAATCGAAAGGTTGTACTCGTCGATGAGATTATGGCGCATGAGCGACTGCACGAGCTTCGCGCTGCCGAGAATGACGAGATCGGTGTCCGACTCCGCCTTGAGTCTGGCGACGGTGGCGCCCGCGTCGCCGGAAAGCAATGTGGAGTTGCTCCACACGAGCGGCTCCGTCAGTGTGTTGGACACGACGTACTTCTGCGCGCGGTTGAGCACATCGGTGAAGGGGTTGTTGGTCCGCTTTGGCCACACGGAATGGAAGTCCTCGTAGGTACGGCGTCCGAAGAGGAGGTTGAATTGCTTGCTCATTCCCTCACCGGCCGATTGTGCCATGACGGCGTCGAAATACGGCGTGGCCCAACCACCGTGACGAAAGCCATCGCGTGTATCCTCGTCGGGTCGTCCGGGCGCCTGAATCACGCCGTCCAGCGTCATGTTCATGTTCGCGACGATCTTGCCCATGGATGCGTCCTGTCTGAGTAATAGTGAAGTCGTGACTTCAGTATTGCTGGATCGTGATCGATTGTCAAGCGGTGTCGTGGGTGCGACGATGTCTCGGCGTGTCCAGCGAGAAATACAGCGGAGGCTTGCGGGAGCTCTGCTCGCTTCGTAAGAGTCGAGACACTATCCATCCACGACTTCCGTAGTGCGATCACCAGGCGATGGGCGGTTCTCTTCCTGACGGTGCATTGATGACGACACAGAATCTGCGGGACGTGGTGCGTACGGAGGTGCGGAACGCGGTGCGAGGCGCCACGCGAGTATCTCGGAGTTCCGATGTGGGGGCTCAGTCGCCTGCCAAGGCGCCTACGGCGCAGGTCGCTCCAGACGCTCCTGATGCACCAGCCGCGCCCGGGCTGCCGCAGATTCCCAGGGGCGGTGGACAGTGCACAATCGTCAAGCTCGACGACGGCGACCACACCACGATCACCTGCTCCCGGCTACCGCCAGACGTCATGGTGCTCGTTCGTCGGGCCGAGGAAACGGCCTTCGGCCTCATGGGGCTACTGGCCGCGATTATCATCCTTGGCCCATTCGCGCGCATGATTGCTCGGCGCATGGAGCGTCGCCCGGAAATGAAGGCGGCAGACGACAACGCTCGCCTGGTACAGCAGCAAATGCTGCAGCTTCAGCAGCTGCAGCAGAGCATGGACTCGATGGCGGTTGAAGTGGAGCGCATCAGTGAATCGCAACGCTTCCAGAGCAAGCTCCTCCACGAGCGCCGCGAGGTCTGATCGTTACTTGGACCAGATGAGGATTGCGCCGCAGTGATTCGCAAGATCGACGTACTGTGGCGGGAGGCCGGCCATGGAGTTGTAGATCTCCATCCCCGCAATGTCGTCGATAAGACCAACGTCATCGACCTCGGCCAACGCTGCCCGGACGCCATTCACCCAGACAGTAGGCCGGCAACCGCGAATCTTGAGTCGATTGCCAGTGCGTGATGGCGTCATCGTGACACCTGGCACCATGCGAAGTGCATCACTCAAGAGCCGGGAGTCCGACTTCATCAGCACGTCGCCGTCGAGGAAGCGGCCGAAGTGGTTGGCCGATTTCCGCGCGTAGTATTCGGCGGGAGCCCCACCCGAATCCGCGGTAATCTCGATACCGGGTAGCGCGAATGGCTTGAGCACGACGCGGAACGAATCCGGCGCGCTGGTCTCGTGCACGTTGAAGCCTTCCGTAAACGGCGCATAGCCGACTCGCCGAACTTCGAGACCGATGCGCCCCGCCGGGATCTCGAGGAAAAAGAAACGCCCGGTGCTGTCGGTCCGAAATGCATGACGCTTTTCGGCAGGGGTAATGAGAGTCACCGCTGCATTGGGTACTGGCTTGCCACTGCCATCATCAACGAACCCGGCGACGCGATAGCCGGCGGTGGGCGATTGAGCTAGCGCGGCAACCGAGGCAGAGACAAGCAGGAAGGCGACGAGGCGAACGTTCGGCATGGTATAGAACAGTACCCCGCCAGGCCCGATTTGGTCAG
>JBDTMO010000633.1:0-3681 GCA_039934235.1 bacterium
GCTGTGTTCGCCGCGTCGACCTGCTTGTCGTCGTCGTCGTACGTCTCGAACTGCCAATGATCCACGCGATTGACCGCCGTTCCGCCAATCTTGACCGATCCCTTCTCCCCAAGAATCGTGATCGACCCCTCGAGATTACGCGGATAAGTAAGGACGCTCACCTCGATTACGCCGAGTGCACCGGATCGAAACTTGAGCACCGCCACGCCGGAGTCCTCTGCCTCGATGCGCCGCGCCTGTGTCGCCGTCTTGGCCATTACGCTTTCGACCGGTCCCACGAGCCACTGCATCAAGTCGACATAATGGCTCGCCTGGTTCATCATCGCACCACCGTCAAACTCCCACGTTCCGCGCCAGGCTTCCTGGTCGTAGTACTCCTGCGGCCGCGTCCAGCGGACCGTCGTATTCGCCATGTAGATGCGGCCAAAGCGCCCCTTGTCGACGGCGCGTTTGAGGAGCTGGATGGCCGGATTGAGGCGGTTCTGCTTGACCACGAACAGCTGGACGCCCGCCGAATCGCACGCCTGCACGAGTTCGTCCGCCGCAGCCAGTGAAATTGCCATTGGCTTCTCGGTCAGCACGTGACGGCCGGCCTTCGCCGCGATGATCCCGTGCTGCGGATGAAGACCCGATGGCGTACAGATCGTGACGAGGTCACTCGGCACCTGGTCGAGCATCTCCTCCAGCGACCCAAATCCTGGCACGCCGTTCGACTCGCCCGCGGCAAGGGCGCGCGGCAAATCGGAGTCGGCAACTGCCACGAGCTCCAGTTCGGAGACCTTCGCGATAGCCTCGAAATGATTCTTGCTGATGCGACCGCAGCCGAGCAGCGCAACGCGCACCCGGCCGGTAATCGGCGGTGGACTGCCACTCATACGTGAGGCTCCAGGTTCGGACCACTGACTTGACGAACGAAGCCCTCGCGCGATTCGTATGTGGAACCGCAAACTGCGCAGGTGCCGGCGCCACTGTCCTCGAGGCGCTCACCACACTGGCACATCCAGCCAATCCGTCGCGCCGGCACGCCGACCATGAGCGCAAAGGCAGGCACGTCCTGCGCGACGACCGCTCCCGCGCCCACAAACGCGTACTCGCCAAGGGTCGCGCCGCACACAATGGTCGCATTGGCTCCGATCGATGCGCCACGCTTCACGAGGGTTCGGCGATATTCGTTCTTCCGCGAGACGTGACTGCGCGGATTCATGACGTTCGTAAACACCATCGACGGACCGCAGAACACGTCGTCCTCCAGCTCGACTCCCTCATAAATCGACACGTTGTTCTGGATTTTCACATTCGTGCCGATGCGCGTGCCATTCATCACGACCACGTTCTGCCCCAGGGAGCAGCGCTCGCCAATGACGGCGCCGCCGAGCACATGGCAAAAGTGCCAGACCTTCGTGCCGGCGCCGATCTCGGCACCATCGTCCACATAGGCCGACTCGTGTACGAATGCGGTTGCGTGGACGCTCATGCCGGAGCCTTCGCTGCATCGAGAATGTCTTGCTGCCACTCCTGCAGCGACCGTACGGCTGACTTGCGCGAGCGCAGCGAAAGAATCGCATCGCTTGCCGCGCTCGCGGCGGACAACGTCGTCGTGTAGGCAACGCGGTTGCGAATGGCGGCCTGGCGAAGTGTGTAGTCGTCCCATTGCGCGTGCTTGCCCAGCGGCGTGTTCACCAGCAGCTGCACGTCCCCGTTGAGGATCATGTCGAGGCAATTCGGGCGGCCTTCGTGCACCTTGAATACGCTGCTCACCGGAATGCCTCGCGCTCGGAGGTATCTCGCCGTGCCGCCAGTTGCCGCAAGCTTGAAACCCATCTCGTGAAAACGCCGCGCGATTGGTGTGACGGTCGCCTTGTCGTTGTCGTTCACGGTGACGAGGATCGTTCCTTCGAGCGGCAGGCCGTTGCCGGCGGCGAGTTGCGCCTTGGCGAACGCGCTCCCGAATGAATCGGAGATGCCCATCACCTCCCCCGTCGACTTCATCTCCGGCCCCAACACGGGATCGGTGCCGGCGAACTTGTTGAACGGGAATACCGCTTCCTTCACTGACACGAACGGCGGAATGATCTCCTCCGTAAAACCAATTTCCGCCAACGTCTCGCCGCACATCACGCGCGCCGCATGCGACGCCAACGGTACGCCAATGGCCTTCGACACGAAGGGGATCGTCCGACTCGCGCGTGGGTTGACTTCCAGCACATAGACGATGCCGTGCTGAATCGCGAACTGAACGTTGATCAGCCCCACGACCTTGAAGGCCTTCGCCATCGCAACCGTCTGTTCGCGCATGGTCTTCAGGTCCTTCTCGCCAATCAGGTACGGAGGCAGCACGCAGGCAGAATCGCCCGAATGAATACCCGCATCCTCGATGTGCTGCATGACGCCGCCGATGACGACCTGATGTCCATCGGACAAGGCGTCGACATCGACTTCGTACGCGTCCTCGAGGAAGCGGTCGATGAGCACCGGCCGATCTTCCGACGCGCGTGCTGCCGTCGCGAAGTAGGCCTGCAGTGACGGCGCATCGTACACGATCTGCATTGCCCGGCCGCCAAGCACATAACTCGGACGGACGAGGACGGGATAGCCGATTCGCTCCGCCGCTTCGAGCGCTGCTTCAACGCTGGTCGCGGTGCCGTTCGGCGGCTGAATCAGTCCGATCTCGCGCGCGATCTCTTCGAACCGCCGGCGATCCTCTGCGGCGTCGATCGAATCGGGCGACGTGCCGAGGATGCGAACGCCTGCCGCTTCCAGTCCCCGAGTCAGCTTGAGCGGCGTTTGTCCGCCGAGCTGCACGATCACGCCCATTGGCTGCTCACGCTCCACGATCTCGAGGACGTCCTCGAGCGTGAGCGGTTCGAAATACAGCTTGTCCGACGTGTCGAAATCCGTCGACACGGTTTCCGGATTCGAGTTGATCATGATCGTCTCGTATCCCTGCTCTCGCAGCGCGATGACGGCGCGCACGCAGCAGTAGTCAAACTCGACGCCCTGGCCGATCCGGTTTGGCCCGCTACCGAGAATCACCACAGACGTGCGTCCACTGCGCGGCGCTTCGCTCTCCTCGTCGTAGCTCCCATACAGATATGGTGTCGCCGACGGAAACTCACCGGCGCATGTATCCACCATTTTGTACGAAGGACGCACACCAAGTGACCAACGGTGCGCGCGAACGTCGGTCTCTGTTTCTTGACGAAGGTCTGCGAGCTGGCGATCCGAGAAGCCAAGTTGCTTCATGCGACGCATGGTCGGCGCGTCAATTTCCGTCAACACCGCGAACTCTCGCTCGGCCTCGATCAACTCCTCCATCTGTGACAAGAACCACGGATCAACAGCGGTGAGGTCGAATAGCTCGGCCACCGACATCCCCGCCAGGAAGCCACGCTTGATCTGGTAGATGCGCTCCGGCGTGGGCTGGCGGAGTGCGCCGCGCAGAGTCTCAATCGACTCATCCGTGAGGCGATCGTCGATCAGCCGTTGTCCGATCTCCCAGCCGAATCGCCCATTCTCCAACGCACGGAGCGATTTCTGGAAGGCTTCCTTGAACGTCCGCCCAATCGACATCGCTTCGCCAACACTCTTCATCTGTGTCGTGAGCAGCGGGCTCGCCGACGGAAACTTTTCGAATGCAAAGCGCGGTACCTTCACGACGACGTAGTCGAGCACTGGCTCGAA
>JBDTMO010000634.1:0-3677 GCA_039934235.1 bacterium
GTCGATGCCGACGATGTCGACGCGCGGAATCATCACCTCGCGGACCGATGTGTCGCTGAGTGAGAACACGCCATGAATCAGCGCTTCCTCGTCGCGCGAAACATCCGCCTCTGCCGCGACCACTTGCCGAAACTGTTCGGTCGCCTCTTCTCGTTGCTCCGCGCGTTGCTCAATCGTGGGCGCAGGCATGAGGCGTTCGAGGAGCGAGTCAATGCCGACACCGAGTCGCAACACCGGAGAAAGGATCACTTCAAGCGCGCGCACGAGCGGGGCAAAGGCGAGAATGAATCGGGGCGCCGTCGCGAACCCAAGCGACCGCGCGATTCCCTCGACAACGATGACAACGCAAAGGGCCGCGGCGAACGCAAGCGCCGCACCCGGAACGCCGTCGCCATGACGAATATTGAGGGTTCGCGCAATCGCCGCGCCCGCGAGCAAGTGTGCGAGGACGCGCGACAACGCCAACGTTCGATGCGCGCGCCCTCGGCCGCGAAGCGCACCGACGACTGAGGGTGCGGGTTCCGGTTCGGGGTCGCCTCCCAGCAACGCACCGTCGGCCGCCGCAGCGAGCGTGGCGACGATGACGGCGCCGGCAGCGACGCCGACTGCGACGCCGTTCATGTGCGCACGAGCGCGCGTTGCAGCAGGCGTTCCTGGCGACGCCACATTGGCGACGTGTAGCGCGCTTCATCCACAGGATGGTCGTGCCCCAGCACGTGCAGCGTCCCGTGCACAACGAGTCGCAACAATTCTTCGCGCACGCCGGCGCCATGGGCGACGGCGTTGCGTCGCGCGACTGCCGGCGCGATGTAGATATCGCCGGTGACCGGAGCGCCCTTCGCAACGGCATCGAAACCGAACGAAATAACGTCGGTCGATCCGCGATGGCCGAGATGCCGCCAATTCAACGCGGCCATGCGGCGGTCGGAGACGAACGTGATCGACACCTCAGCATCGCGCACACGCTCCGCATGCAGCACGGACTCGACAGCGCGCTGCACCCGCGCTCGCGCGATGGGAATGCGGACCTGCTCTGTTGCCACTTGGACGACGAGTGTCACTGGCGTGTCGGTTAGTCGCCATCCTCTGCGTACGCCTTGATGATGTCACGCACCAACCGGTGACGCACGACGTCGACGTCCGTGAAGTAGTGAAATGCGATGCCATCGATGCCCGGCAGGATGCGCTCGACCTGCATCAGCCCCGACTCCTCACGTTTCGGCAAGTCGATCTGCGTCTTGTCGCCCGTAATGACGATCTGCGAATTCACGCCAAGCCGTGTAAGGAACATCTTCATCTGCATTGCCGTCGCGTTCTGTGCTTCGTCGAGAATGACGAAGGCGTCGCCAAGCGTGCGGCCGCGCATGAACGCGAGCGGCGCAATCTCGATGACGCGCGTCTCCAACGCCTTCTGGACACGCTCCTGCGGCATCATCTCATCGAGCGCGTCATACAGCGGACGCAAATACGGATCGACCTTGGCCTGCATGTCGCCCGGCAAGAAGCCGAGACTTTCGCCCGCCTCCACGGCTGGGCGCGCGAGGATGATGCGGCGCACCTTCTTGCGCGTCAGCGCATCCACTGCGGCGGCCATGGCGAGAAACGTCTTACCCGTTCCCGCCGGGCCAATCCCGACAACGATATCATTGTCGCCGATCTTCTTGAGGTACTCTGCCTGGCCACTCGTCTTCGCCTGGATGATCTTGCGCACACCAGGCAGCGCGATGCGACCGTCGCTCGTGCCAGTGCCGTTGCCGTCGACACTCCCATCGTCTTCGCTAAGACGCAGGACATCATCGGGCGTGAGCTCCGTGCGCTGGCGCGCGCGCTCGATCATCCGGCGACCGATTTCCGCTGCACGTTCGACGAGCTCCGCGGGACCGGTGATGGACATCGCGTCGCCCCGCAGCGCAATCCGGACACCGCCCAGCCGAGATAGCTCGACGAGATTGCTGTCGTTCACGCCAGCGAGGGTAAGCATGTCCGCTCCCTCGGTCGAGACCCTCTGCGTAACTGAACCGTCGCTCAAGCGCTAAGACTCCAGTGTGATGTGCAGGTCCTTCAGGTCGTTCGGCGGAACGACCGTCGGTGCGCCTTCAAACAGCGCGCGCGCTGCGGTTGTCTTGGGAAAGGCAATCACGTCACGCAGCGATGTGGAGCCCGCGAGCAGCATGGAAATGCGATCGAACCCGAACGCGATGCCGCCGTGCGGAGGCGCCCCCGCGCGCAGGCCCTCGAGCAGGAAGCCAAAACGTGTTTGCGCCGTTGCATTGTCGATACCGAGCAGTGCAAAAATCTGCCCCTGCACCGCCGGATCGCTGATGCGAATACTGCCGCCACCCAGTTCCGTTCCGTTTAAGACAAGATCGTACGCCAGCGCACGCGCCTTCCACGGCTCACGCTCGAGGAGTGGGATGTCTTCCGGATGTGGCGCCGTGAATGGATGGTGTACGGCGGCAAGCGCACCGGACGACGGGTCGCGTTCGAACATGGGAAAGTCTGTGACCCACACGAACTCGTTCACCCCCGCGGGGACGAGCTTCATGCGCACTGCCACGTCCTGGCGAACGCGATCGAGCGCAGGGCTCGACACATGATCGTCGGCCGCGACGTACAGGCCCAGGTCGCCCTCTGCGAGTCTCAGTGGAGCAGCGGCATCATCACTGAGCACCTTTCCAACCGCACCGTCGAGCGCACCATTCACTCGCTTGATTCTGAGCAGCCCGCGCGCACCAGCGCTCTTGGCAATCGCATCGATCTCGTCCAGTTGCTTGCGAGACAACGCCGCGCCGCCCGGAATGCGGATCCCACGCACTCGCCCGCCAGCGTCGAGCGCAGCCGCAGTGAACGGCAACTCGACGCCGCGAAACACGGCACTCACGTCTTCTATTTCGAGCCCGTAACGCAAATCCGGACGGTCGATGCCGTATCGCTCGAGCGCCTCGGCGTATGGCATGCGGCGCACGCGGCCATTGGGAAACGGACTCTCCCCCTCGTCCCACAGCGAGTGGATCAGGTCTTCAGCGAAGTCGATCACGTCCTCCTGTCCGACAAACGACGCTTCGATGTCGATCTGCGTGAACTCAGGCTGGCGGTCGGCACGAAGGTCCTCGTCGCGGAAGCAGCGCGCGATCTGGAAGTAGCGGTCGTACCCCGCCACCATCAGCAACTGCTTGTAAATCTGCGGCGATTGCGGCAGCGCGTAGAACTCACCGGCATGCACACGACTTGGCACGAGATAGTCTCGCGCACCTTCGGGCGTGGGCTTCGTAAGAATCGGTGTCTCGATCTCGAGGAATCCGCGTTCGCTGAGAAAGCGACGCGTCCGCTGCAGCAGACGATGACGCAGCACGAGATTGCGCTGCAGTTCCTCGCGGCGGAGATCGAGATGGCGATGCTTGAGACGAAGTTCTTCTGCAGGGAGCGGCTCGCCCTTGCTCCGTGCAACGGGAATTGCGGGGGTCACAGCCGGGCCAACCACGCGAAGCGAAGTGGCCTGCACTTCGACAGCGCCCGTGCTCATATCGGCATTTCGCATCGCCACCGGGCGCTCCACAACCACGCCTTCAATCAGCACGACGGTCTCGGCGCCCAGTGACGCTGCGAGTGCGCAGGCGTCGGCGCCCGCAGTACCGGGATTGAATGACACCTGCACGAGCCCCGCGACGTGCAGGAAA
>JBDTMO010000635.1:0-3655 GCA_039934235.1 bacterium
ATGATGTCGACTACTCTTCGCCGATGCCATACATGTGGGCCGACACGCTCGAGGCGGCCGAACGGGCACATTTGCTTCGTGTACTCGTGTGGGCAGCCGCCAGCATACTGGCCGGTACCGCCTTGCTTGCGTGGCTCCGAGTGAGCGCGCGTCGTTCGTCGCTGCTCAGGCACTTTGCCATCCAGGCCGCCGCGTGGGGCTTTGTCGATGCACTGAGTGCCGCGGTGCTCCTTCCACAGATTGCCCCGCGCGACATCACGTCAGCAACGCGATTGGACCGTATTCTGTGGCTCAATATCGGGCTCGACACGGGATTTGTGCTGATTGGCCTAACGCTGATCGTGGTGGGTTGGCGATTGGGCCGGCGACCGGGCCTTCTTGGCGCTGGCATCGGCGTCGTTGTGCAAGGTGCCGCATTGGTTCTGCTCGACCTCGTGCTTGCAGCGCAGATTTCGCGGTGACTGATGGCTGAAGAGACCCTCGATCTCCGTGCAGTGCCAAAGGCCGAGGCGTATCGGCTGCTCGATGAGCAACTGCACGCCGTGCTACACGGCATTGATGATCCGATCGCCGCGATGGCGACGATGTCTGCGCTGGTTCACAATGCGTTTGGTTTTCTGTGGACGGGATTCTATCGCGTGGTCGAGTCGGGTTCGCTCCTTCGCGTTGGGCCGTACCAGGGAACGCTTGGGTGCCTCGAAATTTCGTTTGGCCGGGGCGTATGTGGCACAGCGGCTGCGGACCGGCGTACCGTGATTGTCGCCGACGTTAACGACTTTCCGGGACATATCACGTGCGATGCACGCTCGCGATCCGAGATCGTCGTGCCGATCACGGATGCCAGCGGCACCCTGATCGCCGTGCTCGATGTCGATGCAAGCACGCCAGATGCGTTCGATGAAGAGGATCAGCGCGGCCTCGAACGTCTCGCGGCTTGGTTCGCTAAAGTGGCCACAGAGTGACGTAAGGGTTTTCCGTAGGTGCAGCGCGGGGGTGCGTGCTGTATGTTTCGCTCCCTGCTTCAAGCGCGATGAGCGCTTTCTGCTGTCTCGTGTGAGGGTAATGACGATCCGCGGCTACTCCGATCGTATCAACCACGCGTTTGCCTTTGCCGCAAAGCACCACGACCGGCAAGTTCGGAAGGGGACGCGTCTTCCCTACCTGACGCACCCGGCAAACGTGGCCGTGATCCTGAGCATATACGGCCAGGACGAACACACCGTCGTATCTGGAATCCTGCACGACGTGATCGAGGATTGCGTGCGCGACGGCTACACGCGCGACATGCTCGAACAACGAATCGGTGACAAGTTTGGGCCGGACGTCCTGGAGACAATCCTCGCCGTCACCTATCGGTTGGTGGACGAAGAAGGAATCGAATTGTCCAGCGAGGAGCGCAAGGACGATTACCTGGCCCGTCTTGCCGCTGCAACGGAGCGGGCGCGCTGGGTCTGTGCGGCAGACAAAGTCCACAACTGCAGCTCAATACTCGCGGATCTCGATCGCACACTCGATCCGGACACCGTGTGGTCGCGGTTCAACGTCGGACGCATTGGCACCGTGCGCTGGTATCGCCGAGTCTACGAGCGATTGCGCGAAGTCGGGTTTTCCGCGCCCATCATGGACGAGCTGCGTGATGTAACGGAGCAGCTCGAGCACAAAGGGAAATAGGCGTGCGTTAGACGCCGGCCATCTCGCCTGCCGGGTACGTTCGCGCCACGTAGTCTTCGAGAATCACGAGGAACTCCTGGACGATGTGATCGCCCTTGAGCGTCGTGAGAAGTTTTCCGTCCATGTAGACAGGTGCCTTCGGCTCCTCGAACGTACCTGGAAGTGAGATGCCCAGGTTGGCGTGCTTCGATTCGCCGGGCCCGTTCACAACGCAGCCCATCACCGCCACATTCATTGTCTCGACGCCCGGGCGACTGGTCTTCCACACTGGCATCTGCTCGCGCAGGTACGTCTGGATGTCTTCCGCCATGTGCTGAAAGAATGTCGACGTCGTCCGTCCACACCCGGGGCATGCGGTGACTTGTGGCGCAAAGCTCCGAAGCCCGAGTGACTGAAGAATCTGTTGCGCGACGAGCACTTCTTCGGAGCGATCGCCGTTGGGTTTTGGGGTAAGCGACACGCGAATGGTGTCGCCAATTCCCTGCGCGAGCAGGATGGACAACGCGGCTGCGCTGGCCACCTGCCCCTTCATTCCCATTCCCGCTTCGGTGAGCCCGAGATGCAGTGGGTAGTCGCACCGTGCCGCGAGCCGTCCGTACACTTCCACGAGATCCGGCACATGCGAGACCTTGGCGGAGATCAGGATATGATCGTGACCGAGGCCAACCTCTTCCGCCATTTCAGCAGAGCGGAGTGCGGAGGCGAGCATGGCCTCCATATAGACGTCTTTCGCCGTCCGAGGTGAACCAGCAGTCGCATTCTGGTCCATCATTTCGGTGAGGAGATCCTGGTCGAGCGAACCCCAGTTCACTCCGATGCGTACCGGCTTGTCGTGATCGACGGCAATTTGCACAATGGTGCGGAAGTGTTCGTCGCGACGCTTGCCGCCGACATTGCCCGGATTGATGCGATACTTGGCGAGCGCGCCTGCGCAGCCCGGGTACTTCGCGAGAAGGAGATGCCCGTTGTAGTGAAAGTCGCCAATGATCGGGACAGAAACGCCGATGTCCGTGAGCCGGCTGACAATTTCCGGCACAGCCGCCGCTGCCTCGTCGTTGTTCACCGTGATACGCACAAGCTGCGAGCCGGATGCGGCCAACGCGGCGACTTGCGCAGCGGTGCCGGCGGCATCTGCGGTGTCGGTGTTCGTCATGGACTGCACGACGATTGGATGCGCCGACCCAACGGGGACGGTGCCAACGTACGCAGTGACAGTCGAGCGGCGCGGGGCGAATGACACGGTGTGGACGGGGGAAAGGATGCTGAAAGCTACTGCACTTCCCCTCGTGCGTGGAGCGCGGGAGCCCTAACTTCTGGGGGCACCATTCTCTGGTGGCCGGAGAACACGCGACGACGAACGAGGAGCGGAATGGAAGACGACCGAGTGCGCGACACGACGAGGCCCGGTGACAGTCGCGACCAAGCCTCCACACCGGTGAAAACAGCCCCGCCCAAGAAACGGCGACGCAAATGGGTGCTGATCATATTTGGCGTGGTGGTGGTGGTTCCGGCGATACTCATGGCCGCATGGACTGCAATTGCCCTCAACTGGCACTATTCTGCCGGGAACCGCGCGGGGTTCATCCAGAAGTTTTCGCAGAAAGGCTGGGTATGCAAAACCTGGGAAGGCGAACTGGCCCAGGTGAACCTTCCGGGTGCATCGCAGGAGAAATTTCTCTTCACGGTGCGCGACGACAGCATTGCGAAGGAAGTCACGCGCCTCATGGGCAACCGGGTGTCGATCGAGTATCAGGAGCACCGTGGCGTCCCCGGTTACTGTTTTGGCGAAACGGACTACTACGTCACCGGTGTGAAAGGACTCCAGTAGGGTTCGCCGGTCGTTGAAATGCCGACGGGCAGCGGAATGTGTTCGCGCGCCCACTATTGACCGGTCTTTTAGGGCTTGCTACGTTTGCCGCGCTGCGTCCGGTATGTCACGGGCGTTGCTTGTTCGTTGCGGCGGGACAACGGTGAGCCCGCGGGG
>JBDTMO010000636.1:0-3626 GCA_039934235.1 bacterium
CCATTACACCAATGACGTCGCCGGGCCACGCTTCCTCGATCATCGATCGTTCGCGCGCCAGAAACTGCTGCGCGCTCGAAAGACGCAGCGGCTTGCCCGTGCGCACGTGCGTGACGGACAGCCCCGGTTCGAACCGCCCCGAGCAAATGCGCACGAATGCAATGCGGTCGCGATGCTTGGGGTCCATGTTCGCCTGAATCTTGAACACGAATCCCGTGAAATTCGGGTCGGCGGGATTGACCAATCCATTTGTCGATTCGCGCGCCGTGGGCGGTGGCGCAAGCTCGACGAACTCACGGAGGAACGGCTCGACGCCGAAGTTCGTGAGTGCGCTGGCAAAGAAGACCGGCGACAGCGTGCCCGCGAGCATCGCGGCTTCGCTGAACTGATGTCCTGCCTCATCGAGTAACGCGATGTCGTGGACGAGTTGCGCGTGCGCCTCGCTGCCAAGCATCTCGCCGAGGCTCGGATCATCGATCGCCTTGACCTGGACGTTCGCCTCGCTCGCGCCGTGATCCTCTCCGCGCTCGAAGCGATAGATCAGCTTGCGACGCCGGTCATAGACGCCGATGAACGCGCCGTTGGAGTGGATCGGCCAGGTCACCGGATAGCAATCGATGCCGAGATCGGCTTCGACGTCGCCAAGAAGCTTGAGTGGGTCTTCGCCGACGCGGTCGCACTTGTTGATGACGGTGAAAATCGGCATGCGACGCCGCTTGCAGACGGCAAAGAGTTGACGCGTGCGCTCTTCGACACCCTTGCGATTATCGAGCAGCATCACCGCGCTGTCGGCGGCGATGAGGACGCGATAGGTGTCTTCCGAGAAGTCTTCGTGGCCGGGGGTATCGAGCAGGTTGATCTGGTAGCCGTCGTACTCGAACTGCATCACGCTCGACGTCACCGAGATGCCGCGCTCCTGCTCCATCTGCATCCAGTCCGAGGTCGCGTGCCTTTGTTGGCGTCGCGCCTTCACCGTGCCGGCGAGATGAATGGCCCCGCCGTACAGGAGGAGCTTTTCAGTGAGTGTGGTTTTCCCGGCGTCGGGATGGCTGATGATCGCGAAGGTGCGTCGCGTGCGAATCGCGTCGTGGAGTATGGGATCAATAGTCACACACGAAATCTAATCCTCGACTCTCGGCGGCTTGCCCGGCGGCGGCCCTGTCTACGACGAACAGGCGACAGCCATCAGGCGTCCAGCTGAAATTGCGCCGCCCCTTTTTCTTATCGCCTGAACCGCGTCAGCGCACCGCGAACGTAAGTGTCGCCCACTTCGACTCGTAGTCCACCGAGTCCTTCGGTACGGCGGGAACGCGCACCATGCGGATGAACTTGACGTACCATGCGCCGCGTGTGCCGAGCGCAATGGTCGCAACTCCCTGGGCATCTGTTCGCACTGCCTGCTCCGCAATGCGCGCTCCCGACTCCGTGCGACCACCCGCGAGCACCACCTGATTCGGCACGGGCGTGCCGTCGACCAACGCCTTTACGCGCAACGTGCGCGCGCCCTTGACGGCCGCATACGGATTGTCGAGCGGAACCACTTCTGCGGGATAGCCGAGGACTGTACCAAATGTCGCGGTGCGTGCGTCGCCGACCTGCACGAGTGCCTTCACATGCTTGGCGTAGCGCTCGGTGGCGGGCTTTGCCAACTCCCCATTCGCCTTGCGTGCAGCGAGGATGTCGGGCAACCCATCCTCCGCGAGGTAGGAGTTGAACTGCGGACCTTTCAGTGTGATGAGCCGTGGCCGGAGCGATGCGCCAACGACGTACGTGCCGGCGGCGCCCACTTTCGCGACCCATTTGCTCGCCTTCCCTTTCGCACTCCATGTCGCCGTGTCGCCCTTCACTCGGCCTGATGGACCAACGATCGCAAGATCGAGAAGACGATCGGCGGTGACGCTTCCTTCGCTTGTCGAAAAGGTGCCGTTCAGCGCGGTGAGGTGCACGCTGGCATTCGGTGCGACGAAGAACGTGTCGGCCTTGAGGAAGAGGTCGTGCGCAATGGCGATGGTGGCTGTCGCGACGATCAGTACGACAGCGATCGCGATCGGACGCCATGAGCGAGTCATTCGAGTCTCCGTTGGATTGAAAGCGCTGTCGTCAACTGCGGCTCAGGACAAAGGCGTCGGCGTGGCGACAAGAACCGCCGTCACGATAACGACCAACAACCCGATCCCCACCTCGATCACCGCCGAACGTTCGAGTCGCGCTGTCCCGGCATCGGTGCCGAGTGAAGGACTGACGCGGCGCCAATTGTGGAAGCCCATCGCTGCCAATGCCACGAGCAACGCGAGCTTCACGAGTAACACCTGACCATACGATGTGCTCCACAGCGCATCCAGCACACCCAGGCGAAGCCACGCGCTCACGACACCCGTGATGCCAACGACCGCAGCGAAGACAAGCGCCAACGGGGAAAAGGCCTGCACGAGCGCGGCGGCTCGCTTGGCCCGATTGTCGCGCGACGATTGGATGACGGGCAACCCCGCTGCGGCCATCCAGAGCAGTGAGCCCATCCAGCCTGCCGCACCGATGATGTGAAACGTGTCCACCATGACGGCGAGGGCGGGCATCCGCGGCGACGACCAGGCATGCCCGCTCACTGCCGTTGCAGCCGCAAGGCTCATCATCACCGAACCGACAACGCCCCACGCGGGCAGGCCTCGTCCCCGAACGAGGATGAAGCCGATGAACGCCACGACACCGGCGCCGAACTGCGGACGCCACGCTGAGCCCCA
Organism: bacterium; assembly: GCA_039934235.1. GTDB lineage: Bacteria > Gemmatimonadota > Gemmatimonadetes > Gemmatimonadales > Gemmatimonadaceae > AG11. The sequence goes on from JBDTMO010000636.1 coordinate 2,739, forward strand.
CTCCGTGTTCATCCCCATGGTCCGCAAGTGCTCGGCATCGAAGAAGTCGCCACTGATCATGCGGCTCTGCAGATACAGTCGCAGCACTGCTGACAGCACGTACACGGCCGAGATCGCGATGGAAATGGTCGCGATGCGATCTGCAATCGCGACCTCCGTTGCGCGGCTCAGGCCCTGCACACGGGTCAACACGCCAATCCGAAACGCGACGGCACCCATCATTGCGAGCATTGCAGCAAACGAGATTGCACGGGCGACGACGTACGCGGGCGTGACCGCGCTCGCCGCGACATCCTGCGGCGGAGCCTTGATCGAGGTATCGAGCGCGACCTGTGGCATCGGTGGTGGCGCGACTGGTGCGGCAACTGCCGGCGCTCCAGTTACCCGAAAGGTGAAATGCCCCTTCGACGGATGGCCGTCCGAGCCAGCCGTGGTCCACATGACGGTATAGAGTCCGCCGCCGAGGACGTCGCGAATTGGGAAGCTGAGCGCGAGTGGTCCGTCGGGATCCGGCGATGCCGCGCCTGTCGCGAACGGCGTTCCGGCGGAATCGGAGAGGATGACCGTGGTCAACGACGTGTCCGGCCTCTCGCTGAACCAGAGCCGGATCACGTGCGGAGGCGTTGGCAGCGTTGATCCGGTGGCGGGCTCCGATTTTTTCAGGTGCGCATGCGCCCACGCAATGGCGGGACGCATGAGCAATGCGGCAGAGAGCAGGAGCAGCGCGCCGAGCGCGCGCCTCAATGTCTTCACGTCGGCATCACCGATTCCTGGTCCGGGAGGATGTGGTTTGACCGAAGATACGGTGGTGCGCTGGTTGTGCGAAGAGGGCGGCTAAATCAGCAAATCGTTGCGGCGGAGCGGAACTTCGGAGTGGCCCTCGGCGTC
>JBDTMO010000637.1:0-3623 GCA_039934235.1 bacterium
GACGGAGTGGCACGAGGGTGAGTTCCGACGAACGCTGCGCGGCGGGCAGTGCATTCGGCATTCGCGGCAATCGAACTGGTTCGAGCTGGCCCTTCGTCCAGAGAGGAATGCGGTCGCGATAGCGCGTGCTCACGGGGTTTCCCGATTGGCCGCCGGGATACGTTGCCCACGCTTGAAGCTCCGGCCCCAGATCCACGACCATCCGCCAACTCGAGCCATGCGTCCCCGTCCCTTGCGATGGGCTCAACGTTCCCGTACCGCCCTGCACGGGAATGTTGAGTGCGGAGAGCGCGGGAATGCGCAGCAGATGGTTGACGTTCGCAAAACGAATGCGGTCCCATCGCCAGTTGTCACCACTCGGGTCGCCGTACTTTGCGCGAGTGGTCTGATACGCCGCCGCCAGGCTCGCAGCGAGGATATCGTCGCGTTGTTCAACTTGAGGTGTACTTCGATCATCCCACCACACACTCGCTGAATCCGACATCAACTCGGCAAGCACGGCGCTCGGCGGCGTGGCAACGCGGCGCGTGCCGCCGGGATCGACGGCGAGTTCGTCCCACGTTCGACTGACCACTTCGCGCATCACTTCCTCGAAGAGCACGGCGCGCCGGTTGTCCTTCAGGTAACGCCGGTCCCACTCCGAGAGCAGCTGACGTGCACTCTTGAGTGCATCGAGGTTCACGTCCGTGCTGTTGCGACGCAACACGCGCTCCGCCGCGGCGAGAAACCTCGGGACGAATACGTCGGCGCGAGCACTGCCAGGATCGGTCTGGAAACCGCGCATCGCATCCGTCGTGACGGAGGAGTCGGCGCGGAGCAACGTGTTGATGCGCGCCGCGCGCCACGGATCGTAGCTCCCGCCCCACCAGCCCACCGCGACCTTTGGGTCGATTGGTTGCTGATTCGCCGACGCGAGAAATCCCTGCGCGGGGTCGAGCGCCTGCGGATACTGCGCGCGTGGAAGGTCGCCCTGCCAATCATTCGCGCTCGCCGATCCATCGCGCACCACATTGCCCTTGCCGTCGCCCGGACGAATGGGATACCTGCCGGTGGACTGAATGGCGATGTGTCCGCCGCGATCCGCGGCAAGCATGTTCTGCGCCGGCGCCCTGTACGATTGCGCCATGATGTCCTCGAGCTGCTGCGCGCTCGTCGCATGCGCGATGCCGTAAAACGCGTTGAGCTCCGTGCTTGCCTCGAGCACGGTCCATCGCATCGACAGCCATCGCTCACCGACACGCCGCATCGGGCCGCGATGCGTAAAGTAGAGTGTATCGGTGGCGATCGTGTCGCCGCGCGTTCCGAGGTAGCGCTCGATACGCTGCTCCACCGGGCGCCACGCGCCATCGACCTGATATTTCCGTGGATGCGCTGAGTCGTCGACATGTTCGGCGTAATAGTCGAGTACGTCCACGCCGGTGTTGGTGAACGTCCACGCGACATCACGATTGAACCCGATGACCATGTTCGGTGCGCCAGGAATCGTTACGCCGTAGACATCCAGTTTTCCAGGCACGACGAGATGCGCTTCGTACCAGATGGACGGAAGCGAGAGATCGAGATGTGGGTCGCCGGCGAGCAGCGCGTGCCCAGTCGCAGACCGCCGCGGCGACACCGCCCAGTTGTTGCTCGCCATGGAACGCGGAACGTCTTCCGTGTTGGCGCGCGCCAGTTGGTTCGACGGTAGAAAAGCGTTCGTCGCCGCGAGGAGCAGTGCCGCAGAGGTATCCGGTGCACCTGGCGGCGGCAGCGGATGGAAGTCGAAACGCGTGGCAGTCTGCCCATTCGGTTGAATGGGATCCTGTATCGGCGTGTTGTCGGGGAAGAGCGCGTCGGCTGCGCGGGCCCCGACACGCGACGTTGCCGCAGACCGATCGTTCTCCGCAGCGATGAACGCGAGCGTGTACCCCATGCGGTTGAACAAGTGATACGAATCGATCGCGCTCCACTCCGGCGGCTTCGTCCCCGTAAGACGAAACTCGAGAGGCAGAGCATTCGCGGGCATTTGGCGGACGTACGCATTGACTCCGTCGGCATATGCCCGCGCGAATTTCATGAGCGTCGTCGTGTCGCCTGCCGTGGCAATCTTACGTTCTGCCGAGTGAGGTAAGCCCAGTCCGCGCGTTTCGCGATCGAGAGCGAGGGCGCGCGCGCCGGCGATTTCCGTGATCCGTCCAGTTGCCGCGAGTGTCTGGAGATAGAGCTGAAACAGCCGGTCGCGAGCCACGACATAGCCCAAGGCCCGGTACGCGTCTTCCTCCGTGCTGGCGAAGATGTGCGGGACCGCGCGATCGTCGTACACGACGTTGACCGTTGCGCTAAGACGAATGACATTCGCATTCGCCTTTGCCGGCAACTCGGCCGAACGAGTGAGCGACCACACGCCGTGCGCCGGCTCGAGAAACGGACCAAGTGCAGGCGCAGGCCCAATGCGTCGCGCGCCGACGAAAAGAGCTCCGGCCAGAATGGCGGCAGCGCAGATGAGGCGGAGAATGCGGATTGGCAGGGGCGGACTGATGTGAGGGGAACTCGATTCTACGAGAAGCGTGGCGACGGGGCCAGAGCGAATCGCTCGATCCCTGCAACGTTTCGCGCTGTGGTTCACGATAGGCCCACACCGTCCGAACGACTAAGCTTCGTGTGATGCGGAAACTCGCCTTAGGGCTCGTGACAGCCTGTGCGTTCGTCGTCATTTCGGGATCAGTCGCGACGGCGCAATCAACACAGCCAGTGCCGCGAGTCGTTCGGATCACTGGCGTTGCCCTCGACAGTATTACTGGCACGCCGCTCGGCGGAAGCATCATCCAGATTGCCGACGCCGCGGCCCTCACGAGTCGTCCGCAGACTGCCACCGCGAGTGCCGACGGCGTGTTCCTGCTCGATGGCATCGCGCCGGGCCGTTACGTCGTCGCGATGTATCATCCGCAACTCGATCATTGGAAGATCGACTCGCCGTCACTGCTGCTCACGGTGGATTCACAGTCCGTTCCCGTGGTGCGGCTCGACCTCGGCGCGTCACTGTCGACGATTCGCGCGCGACTCTGTGGTGATGGCCTCGGCGCCGACGATGGTCTCGTTGCCGGCTATGTGCTCGATGCCAACACGAAGGCTCCCGTGACTGCGGGAACCGTTACCGCGTTCTGGCGAGAAATCACAGTGGGTTCGGCGGGTTTCCACAACGACCCGCGACTCCGCGCCAGCGACGTCGCGCCCGACGGGTGGTTCGTCGTCTGCGGCGTGCCCATTGGTGTCGACGTCGGCCTCGTTGCCATCGCTGGCACGGATAGCACCAGTGCAATCGAAGTTCGGATCGCGGGCGCCGGTATCGTGCTTCGCGACGTGGCGTTGGCGCATCGGCCTGATTCTTCCGCCGCCTCCGCACGCGCATACGTCAACGGGTTCGTGCGCAGCGCAGGCGGAGAGGCCATCACCGGCGCTCGGCTCAAGCTCAGCGGTTCCAGCGCCAGCGCGACCACCGACGAGCGTGGCCGGTTTTCACTCGCGACTGACCGTCCCGGCACGCAACTCCTGGGCACCACGGCGCTGGGCTACTTCCCCGACCAGCAATCGGTCGACCTCTACGCGACCGAAGCGTCCGAGTTGGAGATCCGCCTCGAGCGATT
>JBDTMO010000638.1:0-3609 GCA_039934235.1 bacterium
CAGCCACACCTGATCCTCGGAGATCAGGCTGCCCCACGCGGGCATTCCCTCCGGCCGGCCCTGGTAGATCGACTCAAAGACCTCGCTCGAGCTACCGCCAAAGTGCCAGCGCCCATCCGCGAGACTGGGGCCCATCGCGCCGCTGCCATCTGCGCCGTGACAATCGATGCAGTTGTACGAGACGAACAACTTGCCGCCCGTCTCGACGGCCTTCGCGTCGCCCTCGTGCGGGTTCTTCAACTGCAGGCCGGCGAAGGGCTTCACCATGCCTGGCTGGATGTGCTCCTGGTGCGACACGAAACGGCCCGCGAGATCCTGCGCGCTCCGGGGCGGCGCCTGCTGCGCAACGCGCGGAGGCTCTTCAGCGCGTGAGTCGCGCGTGCACCCTTCTAACGTGAACGTCATCACGAGCAGCGCCGCGCAGGCGAGCTGAGGCTGTCGCATTCTGTATCTCCCGATTAGGGCAAGACGTGCTGCCAAGCCGCACTGACCGAACAGCAGGTGCAGGTCCTTCGACTCGCTACGCTCGCTCAGGATGACAACGATTCGCTCCTGACAGGCTAGAGCGAAAAAACAAAGAGCATTCCTCCCCAACTCGTCCATCGCGCGAGATCGGGCAGGGTGGATCCGCGCTCACGTACATCGTAGGGAAGATTGGCCGCGACATCACCCGCGATGAGCAGGCCCATGTCGCCGCCAATGCCGGCGTAAATCGCGATGTACTGCTTGCCGTCCGGACCGAGATAGGCGATTGGATTGCCGACGACGCCGGAGCCCACCTTGAACTTCCAGAGCACGGCGCCTGTTCGCGCGTCGGCGGCCTTGAACCATCCGTCGAGCGTGCCGTAGAACACGACGTCGCCCTTGGTTGCAAGCGCGCCGCCCCACACGGGATACGGCTCCTTGATGCCCCACACTTTCTTGCCGGTGGTGGCATCCCACGCGATGAACTCACCGCGATACCCACCAGGTCCGGCAACTTCCGGCGCGTTGCCGCCGATGTACGGCGTGCCGGGAATGTACGATACTTCGCGCGCCTCGAAGTCCATGCAAAGATTGTTCGTCGGCACATAGAACAGACCCGTTGCCGGCGAGAATGCGGCGGGCTGTTGATTCTTACCGCCTTCGAGGCTCGGACAAATGAACGACACCTTCTTCCCCTGAAACGGCACCTTCTCGGCATTCAGTTGCGGGCGTCCCGTGGCGAGGTCCACGCCCGTGGACCAGTTCATCGGCACATATGGTTTCGCGAGGATGACTTCTCCCGTCGCGCGGTCCATCGTATAGGCGAATCCATTGCGGTCGAAGTGCACCAGGGCTTTACGCGTCTTGCCGGCGATGGGCAGGTCGACGAGGATGTTCTCGTTGACGGCGTCGTAGTCCCAGACGTCGTGCGGCGTTGGCTGGAAGGCCCAGATCATTTCGCCGGTGTCGGCGTCGCGCGCGATGATCGCGGCGCTCCACTTGTTGTCGCCCGGACGTTGCTTGCCGTTCCACGGGCCGGGATTCGACGTGCCGTGATAGACGAGATTGAGTTCCGGATCATACGAGAGCCAACCCCACACGGTGGCGCCGCCTTGTTGCCACGTGTTCGCCGGCCAACTCGTCGCACCCTGATTCGGCGATTTGTCCGCAGCACCGTAAAACGGCTTGAAGCGCGGGCCCACCTTGATGTCGGCGTCCGGCCCGATGTTGTATGCCCGCCATACTTCCTTCCCCGACGTGGCATCAATTGCCGCGATCCATCCTCGCACACCCATCTCGCCGCCGCTCGAGCCGACGATCACTTTCCCTTTTACGTAGAGTGGCGCCATCGTCATCGTCTCGCCCTTGGCGAGATTTCCCATCTGCGTGCGCCACAACAGTTGGCCGCTGGCGACGTCCACCGCGACGGTGTGGCCGTCGAGCAGGTTGTAGAAGATCTTACCGTCCGCGTACGCAGCACCCCGATTGACGACGTCGCAGCAGGCGAGACCAACAGCTGTCTGCGAATTTTCCGGGCGCACTTTCCACTTTAGAGGTTGCCCCTCGGTCGTGAGGTCGAGCGCATACGACACGTTCGGATACGGCGTGACGACGTACATCGTGTTGCCGATGACGAGCGGTTGTCCCTCGTGGCCGCGCAGCACGCCAGTCGAGAATGTCCACGCCGCGTGCAGGTTCTTTGCGTTGGCTGTGGTGATTTGATCCAGGTCGCTGAAGCGCGAGGCCGAGTAGTCGCCGGCGGGAATGCCCCATTCGCCTGCGGGGCCGGTGCGCGGCGCGGCGATCTTCGTGCCGGCGACAGTGCCCGCTCCGGCAGGGGACGACGCAGCGGGCTTGGCGGCATCGGTGTTACAGCCGGCGAGCGCGAACGCGATCAGGACGAAGGGGCGACGCATGATCTACTGCCCGTTCCACGCCGTGAAGGGCGCTGGCTTGCTGAATGGTGGACCAACCTGGATGACGATGTCCGCATGCGCGACGAGCAGAATCGAGCGTGGGTCGCCTGCGAATGGTTTCCCGTTGAGCCAGACTTTTGTCTTCTCGCCTTTGGCGGCACGCGCCGTTGCAGCGAGCGTCGTTCCGAGTGGCTGGCCCCAGACGGCGAAGAAGTCACCGAGTGTGAATGAACGATTCTGTGGCGCTTCGATGTGGATGATGCCGTCCGGCGTATGCGTGTGTATCCAGTAGAGACATCGCTTACCGGTTGGCTGGCCCACATTCTCAGGAACCGGCACCGCTTTTCCGTGATCGAGAATCGCGATATGCTGGTGGATATGGAGGCGTTGACCCTCCATCGCGTCGCAGGATATGCCGCCGACCGGTTGGCCATCTGGTACAGCGCCTTGCGCCGTGCCGCTTGATGGCGTGACAGCCAGAAGGACGAAGGCAAGTGGCGCGATGACCAGGCCACAAGTAGACGAAAGCATGAATCGATACGGTTGAGTGATAGGCGGCGTCACGTCTTTCGTGGCGAGGCAGATTTGCCGGCCGTTTTCTTCGCCGACTTGCGCTGCGATGGCGTCCGGGAACGCTCGTACATCGCGATGAAGGCGTCTACTGGTATCGACGCGATGGAGTCGGCGATCGCGTCGAGGGCAAGGTCGCTGGCGGACTTGAAGCGTACGCATGACTTGCCGATGTCGAGCTTTTTCCCGGCGGATGCGAATGCGTCCTTGAATTGCTTTGCCTTCCCGCCATCGCCATAGACGCCCATGAGGTAGATGGCGTTGTGGTTCTTCTGCGCGGCGAGGCCCACGTAGCACAGCGGATGTCCGTTGTATGTCTCGGGATATCGGCTGAGTGGAATGGAGTAATAGATCATGCCGTACTCCATTCCTTCGACGTACCCTTTCGGCAAGCTTCGCAGCACCACATCGCGTACCGCGCTGATCTCCGCGCGACTCGCATCGCTCAGCGAGTCCAGGTATTCATCAACGGTCTTCGCCGTCTTGTTCAGCACCGTTACCTCCGCGGCGATAACAGCAGGTGCAGGTCCTTCGCTACGCTCAGGACGACAAGCGTCGCCGCTGAACTACTCACCGAAGTGTGGGGCATACTGAATCTCCGAATCTTCCTGCAGGCGAAGCCGTTCGAGCGTGCGCGCGCACGTGTTCCAGCGAAGGA
>JBDTMO010000639.1:0-3608 GCA_039934235.1 bacterium
AGCGACGCCGCATCGACGCCGAGTCTCGTGCGGGCGATCACGATCATGAAGCTGGAGTCGCAATACGCGGCGCGACTACAGGCACTGCCGGCAGCTAGCGGGGCGCATCCTCCGAATTGAATACGACTGATGCTCGCGCCTTCCCCTGTTGCCAATCGACTTCGAGCGTGAGCTCGTGACGGCCGGGGCGAGGCGCGTTCAACCAGAGCTCGCGGCCGCGCCCTAAGACCTTCCCATCCAGAACCCAGATGAGACGGTCCGAAGACAACGGGAGGCCAGCGCTGTCGGTTGCATTGCCCGCAACCTGGATCGGCTGTCCCGCGCGCAGTGTCTGGCCTGCGCCGGGATTGAGAATCGCAACGTCGGGAGCGCGTTCGGGCAGCTCCACGTTCAACACCTTCGACTCCGCGGTGAAGAAGCCGTCGTGCGCGAGTAGACGGATGCCAACGTGGCCCGCCGGCAATCCCGTCAGCGGTAACACCGCCTCGTCTCCCTGCAAGCCGACAGCGAGACCATGCCAGTGCTCGCCCTGATCGTTCGTCCACTGCGCCCAGACAGAGACTTCACTTTCTGATTCGGCATTCCAGCTAAGACTGAGCTGTTGGTTCGACGTCAGGCTCGCCTTCGCGTGACCGATGCGCGGTGGATGGCTCGGCGCGGAGCGACTCCACCTCTGTTCGCCCGGGCCTGCGATACGCAACTCGGCGCCACTCGCCACGTTCGGCACGTGCGCCTTGAAGTTGAACGGCGGTTGATCGGAGTGCTCGTCGCTGCCACCACAGCCGCAGCCGCAGCCGCCTGAATGCTGAACGCGCACGAGCGGCGCGCGCGCCAGGGTAGCGCCGTTCTCGTCCACCAACTGCGCCGTCCAACTCGTTTGCCAGCCCGCCGGCTCGGCCGCGACATTCACGCGCGCCACGGATTGAACGTCGACGACCCCATTCTCGTTAACGCGACCGATAATCGAAATCACGGGATTCATCCTGACCCCCAGCGCTTCGTCCGGCAGCCAGGGTGGATCCGGCCACCACAGGTGCTCGATGTCCCACGGGTGCTGTCGCGCGTAGTCGTCGAAGATCGAGCGCTCATGCAACCATCGGGGCACGAGCCGAGGATGCTGCAGCAAACGCTCATGCTGATAGAGCGACATCCAGCGCGGGTTGCAGTAGCACATGTAATCACGCGCCGTCTTGGGATCGTAGATCGCGCCGTTGCGGATGTCGAGACCGAATTCTCCAATCGACGCGGATGCGTACGGTTCGTACGTCGGATAGTTCGCGTCGGTCGCGCCCGCATTGCCGCATGGCGTGTGCTGGAAGCCGTAGCCATGCCCAATTTCGTGCAGCAGTGTGAGCTGATCGCCCACTGCGCCGGCACCGAGTCCATTCTGGCCGCAGCCGGGGACGCCAAGCGGGATGCCTGCGGGCAAGAGCCCGTAGTACACGACGTCGCTGCGATTACCGTCGTTGTCCTGAAGCAGCCCGAGCCAGTTGAGGAGCGTCCCCCAGTTTGTCGAACACGCGCCGGGTGATGTGCGCGCGTCGTCGAGCGGCGTGGCCCAGTTCAGTGTTCCGCAGCTTGCGAACGAGCCCGTGGCCTGCACCGGCATGGCCGCAAGCGCCATCGACGCGGAGTTTTGCAGATTGGCCATCGTTGGCGCCGCGAGCGTGATCTGGGTGATGGCGGGCTGCCCCGGAGCCGGCGTATTCGCGGAACTCGGCCCGTTGTACGCCACCATGATTGCGCGCACGCGCAGCGTCTGCACGAGGTTGGCGCTCACGATCGCGTTGCCTTCAATGCCCGGGTATCCGGTCAATCGCGCCGTGAGGCGAAGTGTGCCCCAGAAATCGCTGGCGGGTATGATGAAGTTCAGCGTGCCGTTGAGGTTGTTGCGCTCGGTGTTGTAGTTGACGTCCGATTCGGCGGTCATCGTGGCGACGCCCTGTGGCGAGAGCGTACTCACGACGTCGTAGCTGAATCCGTAATTCCGGCGCGCCACTTCCAGCGTCGCCGTCACATTGGGAACCGAGCTGAGAAGCCCTGAGCGCACGTACACGCGCACGTAGGCCGCCTTGTACGCGACGAGCTGCACGGAGTTGTCCACTCCTCGATCGGCCGCGTCGGTCAGGTGCTCGTCGGCGCGGTAGTGCTGAATGGACTGGGTGACTTCGATGCCGTGGACATTGAGATGCCACAGTCGGTAGCGATCGACAACGTCTTTCTGCCAGAAGCGAGACACTCCGACGAAGATCTGATCGAGAATGTTGGGTTCCACGAGAGCTCCGTGATGCTGCGTTAGATCGCGGTTTGCACGTGAGGCCAGCGTCGAGAACGGTATTGCGCCGTCGCAAACGCTGGAAGGCTCGTGCCAGCGTGGCTGATCCGCGCGAAGTGCAATACGGAACCGCCGCACGCGCCTCCGTCTTTCTGGAAGATGACCATTCCCCTCTCTGTACTCGACCTCTCCCCGATCAAGGCGGGAAGCAACGCCGCCGAGGCGCTGCGTGAGTCGCTCGATCTTGCGCGGCACGCTGAACAAATCGGATACAAGCGCTACTGGGTTGCCGAACATCACAACATGCCCGGCATCGCCAGCGCGGCGACGTCCGTGGTGATTGGACACATCGCAGGCGGCACGTCGCGCATCCGCGTTGGGGCAGGCGGAATCATGCTGCCAAACCATTCGCCACTCGTCATTGCCGAGCAGTTCGGCACACTCGAGTCATTGTTTCCTGGCCGAATCGATCTTGGGCTTGGGCGTGCGCCCGGCACGGATCAACGAACAATGCAGGCGCTCCGGCGCGACTATCACAGTGCCGACACCTTCCCGCAGGATGTCGCGGAACTCATCGCACTCTTTGCCGACGAGGTGCCCGGGCAGGTCATTCGCGCCGTGCCCGGCACCGGCCTTCACGTCCCAGTCTGGCTTCTCGGTTCCAGCACCTTCAGCGCACGCCTCGCAGCCGCGATGGGCCTTCCATTCGCGTTCGCATCGCACTTTGCGCCTGATTTGCTTCTCGAGGCGATGCAACTCTATCGTGCGAACTTCCAGCCATCGGCGTCGCTCGACAAGCCTTACGCGATGGCGGGCGTCACGGTGGTTGCGGCGGACACCGATGCCGCTGCGCAACGACTGTTCACGTCACTTCAGCAGCAGTTCATCGCGCTGCGGCGTGGGCAACCCATCATGTTGCAGCCGCCCGTGGACGACATGAGTTACATCTGGTCACCGCAGGAGGAACTCGCGGTGCAGCACACGTTACGGCTCGCGATTGTAGGCGGTCCGGAGACCGTGCGCTCGAAGTTGGGGCAACTCGCGGCCATGACGGGAGCGGACGAGCTCATTGTCACCGCGAACATCTACGACCATGCCGCGCGCAAGCGATCGTACGAAATTGTCATGAGGGGCACAGCCTCGTAGCAGGTTTCCCTGCCGCGCTCAGGACGACAACTGTCCGTCCAACCGGCACCGTCGCAGCGCCGCAGCCTGCAGCCGCGTATTCAACGTGCCGTTTGGACGTGCGCGACAATAGCAGGACGTCTAGTGCGCGGACCCAGCGCGGCGTATCGTAGCTTCAGTTCCATGAAGCAGATCTACTATTCTCGTC
>JBDTMO010000640.1:0-3585 GCA_039934235.1 bacterium
TGTTTCCGTTCCGCACAGCGTGGGTTCGGCGCGCTGGCACAGCGAGGCCTGGCAGGAGTGGCGTGCTTCGAGTTTGATGCTCGCGATTTATGATGTGCGCCTGCGCCGAGCAAAGACGGAACGCCGTTCACCCAAACCCTCCATCGTCTCTTGGTCACTCATCGCCGCTTCGCGCCACACGAATGGCGTCTCTATCGTGAAGTGCGACTGCGTGCCTTGCGCGATGCGCCGGACGCGTTCGGAAGCACGCTAGCGCGTGAAAGTGCGTTCTCCGACGAGGAGTGGATCTCTCGCATGTCGGCCGGCGCGGCGTCGGCGTGGAACCTTCCGATGCTCGCAGAAGATGCTGACTGCGCCGTTGGGCTTGCGTGGGTTCGCATCGATCCGGAGGATCCGGCTACTGCGACCTTATATCAGGTATGGGTTGATCCTGATTATCGTCGGAGAGGCGTCGGTGGGATGCTGCTCGACGCAGCGATCGACTGGGCACGTACCGTTGGTGCGCAGCGCCTGTTGCTGAGCGTCGCTCTTGGCCCTGGATCAGCCGTCGAGTTCTACAGAAGGGCTGGGTTCAGCGAGGTGGGCGCTCCGACGCTCCTGCGCGCAGACTCGGAGTTGAAGCAGCAAGCGATGCGCCTCGGTCTCTGACGCAGGGGGCTTGGTCAGTACCGTCGGCGTGAGATGGCTGCTCCCTGGCGTGTGCGGCGCTTGACGGCCGACGCCGGTATCTGAAAAATCGACCCACCGCCCCAACCGTGTCACCCAAAAGCACGATTTCGGCTCCACCCCTGCAAAATCATCCAAAAGGATGACGACATCCGGCGCGTCAGACCGCATCGTGACTCCATCCTCACTCAATCGCAGGAGCATCACGTGAAGAAAACTGTCCTCACTTTCGGACTCATCTCCGGTTTCATCATCTCCGTCCTGATGGGCGGCTCACTGTACTTCGCCGACAAGATCGGCGCCGGTCACAGCATGGCACTCGGCTACACCATCATGGTGGCGTCGTTTCTTCTCGTCTACTTCGGCATCCGCAGCTATCGCGACAACACCCTTCCTGGCGAAATCTCCTTCGGTCGCGCCTTTGCGTGCGGAATCCTCATCACCCTGATCACCACTGCCTGCTACGTGGTCATGTGGGAAATTCTCTACTTCAAGTTCATGCCCCACTTCATGGACAGCTACTTCGCCGCGCAAATCCAGAAGGTGCAGTCCGCCGGCCTCGATTCCGCTACGACGGCGGCGCAAGTGGCGGCTATCCAACACTCGCAGCAGCTGTACCAGAACCCTCTCGTCAACGTGGCGTACACCATCATCGAACCTCTGCCGGTGGGCATCCTCATCACCTTGATTTCAGCCGCGCTGCTCCGGCGCAAAGCTGCCACCGCAGGCAAGCCGTCCGCGAACCCCGCGCTCGCGTAGCGCGGCGACGTTGCCGTAAAGACCGTCTTCATTCTGCTGCTGCACCATCGACATTCGGCGGCAGCAGCCACACCCTTCCTCACCAACTCCAAATCTTCGAGGTTCCATGAAGCGAGTCACTGGCATTGGCGGCATCTTCTTCAAAGCCAAGGACGCCCCGGCACTACACGCATGGTACAAGCGGCACCTGGGAATCGATGTGCAACCTTGGGGTGGCGCGGCGTTCACCTGGACCGACGGCGACGATCAACCGATTGCGGGCACCACCGCATGGCTCATTGCTCCGACAACCAGCGAACAGTTTGCACCGAGCGGCGCGACCTTCATGGTCAACTATCGGGTGGATGACCTTCTCGCCCTCGTTCAGGTCTTACGCGAAGAGGGCTGCAACGTGCTCGAGAAGGTCGACGATTCCGAGTACGGAAAGTTTGCCTGGGTCATGGATCCAGAAGGAAACAAGGTGGAACTGTGGCAACCGATCGCGGGCCAATGATCAAGCGTTACTCACGCTGCGCCCGCGCCGTGGCGAGCATGGACGGTCCAGAGGCGCATGGCGGCGTCTAACCTTGCGTGCGCGCCGGAGTGTGCACGAAGGGCCCTGACCAAGATCAGGGCCCTTCGTTTTGTTGCTGTCCACAATCACTGACTTCCTTATTTCAGCGCCGGCGTCTTGATGTCCTGCGTCGCGCTCCCGAGCAGCTCGCCACTTGTCGAGCGGTACTCGACATACACGTGGTACGGCGTGGTATAGGAGACGAGGGCACCCTCGAAGTCGACGAAGGTCGAGAGCCCCATGCCGGCGTAGTCCGCCTCGATCTGCCCCGTGGTCATGTTCGTGATCTGAAGATGCACGGAACCGCCCTGGCCGCAGTCCTGTACGTCCGTCGCTACCCACACCGCGGGGTAGATGAGGTAGTACCCGACGGTCGCGTTCTCCTTCACCGCAACCGTGCACGGGATCGGATCGAGCGTGGAGACGGTGGTGCTCGCCGTCGCCACAACGGCGTTCGTGCTTCCGTCGACAGCAGTCGCGTCGACGCGATATGACGTGAGCCTGTAAGGAAGCGTCCAGATGGCCACGGTGTTCAACAGGTCAGGCACGCTGTACACGATCGCTCCGGTCGAGAGATCGGTGGCCGTGATGCCGACGTGCGTTTTCGATTGGCATGAGGTGAGAGTGTACTGCGCCGTGAACGAGTTTCCGGCGAGCGCTTCGGTGGCGGTTGCCGTCACCGCAAGCGTGTTGGTGCACGGCGCCTTCGTTCCGCCACCACCACCACCGCCACCGCCACCGCCACCACCACCACCACCGCCGCCGGTCGAGCCACCGGAAAACGACGGCTGCAGGATCCGGCCATTCGGCGAGGTCGCATCGTTGCATGCCGACGCGGCACACGCCAGCGCAAATGCACCAAGGGTCAAGATTGAACGCGCTGCCATTGTCGCACTCCACGATTTGGAAGTCGGAGTTGTGTCACACCGGTGATGTCCGATTGCGGCACAGATCTCGTTCGTAGAGTTGAGACGGTGTCAGCCTTTGATTTATTCCAGTGGAGTTAGGGCACGATCTCGACGTACCCATCCGATCCGTGCACGCGGATGCGTTGCCCATCCTGGATCAGCCGAGTGGCGCGCGCCACTCCAACGACGGCTGGTAAGCCGTATTCCCGCGCGATCACCGCACCGTGTGTCGTCAGGCCTCCCACCTCGGTCACCAGACCCTTGATGGCGACGAACAGCGGCGTCCAACTGGGGTCGGTGTAAGCGGTGACAAGGATGTCGCCTTCCTGGAGGTTGGCCTTCGCCATATCCAGGATGACGCAGGCCCGCCCTTCCACGGTGCCGGAGGAAACCGCCAAGCCGACCAGCGCGCCGGCCGGCACGTCGTCTCGCCGGTACGAACCGGACACGCCTTCGCCGTCTGACGTGAGCACCCGTGGCGGCGTAAGCGCCTGATAGGACGCGAACGCCTCTCGGCGTTGGCGGATGAGCTGCGCATCCACCTCGCTCGTGCGCACAACTTCGCGCAATTCCTGGAATCGGAGAAAGAAAATGTCGTCCTTCTCTTTAAGGACGTTGGACCCCACGAGACGTTCGGCTTCGTGCAGCAAGGCCTGCTTGTACACGAAGTAGCGGCTGATCATGCCGTACTTCGGATAC
>JBDTMO010000641.1:0-3583 GCA_039934235.1 bacterium
GCAGTGAGCGGACGGAGTGACGCATGTTGGGCCTCGTGGGAGTGATCGCGACGGCGGCCGCCGCTGGCCTTCACCGCCGCGTTCGGGTTGCCCGCGCAAATTGTCGTGCAATAATTGCTGGCTATTTGCCAAAGATTGGTGCAAACTCGCAACCCGCATTGGTGCTACGGTTTATCTGATAGCAGCAACAACGTACCCGGGCAAGTAGGTTGTGGTGCAAGATGCATCGCAATCGGTTGCACTGGATTTTGCGAATTCACCGCCAAAAGGGAGCACTATGCCCGGTCGCCGGGTCACCTTGAAGGACATTGCGAAGAAGGTCGGCCTGTCCATGGCCACCGTTTCGCGCGCCCTTGCCGATCATCCGGACATCAGCGGCGAAACGAAGGAACGCGTCCGGGAAGTCGCTCAGGCGCTGAGCTACATCCCCAACTATCGCGCCCGGTACCTGCGCGCCAAGCATTCGCGCCTGATCGCGCTGATCGTCCCCGAAATGAACATGTTCTTCATGCCGTCGATGATTGCCGGCATCAACCGCGTGGTCCAGCAGAACGACTACTCGCTCATCGTCTTCCAGTCGGACAACTCCATCGTCCAGGAGCGCCGGTTGGTCGAATACTGTACGCACCTCTCGGCAGACGGCGTGCTGTTGGTGCTCTCGTCAGAGACGACCGATCTCCAGCATCTCGACATCCTACACGACGTCGGCATTCCCGTCGTGCTGCTCGACAAGACCATCGAGACGATCAAGCACACGACCATCACCATCGACGATCAGGAAGCTGGCCGAGAGGCCGCCGCCTACCTCCTCGACCATGGGCACCAGCGCTGCATTGGCGTGTTCAGTGATCAACGGCAACGCATCAGCGCACAGCGGTTGAAGGGATTTCGTCGCGCGCACAGTGAACAAGGCATTACCGTGGCCGAGTCACAGATCCTTCGCGTCACGATCATCGATGAGCTGTCGGATTTGTTGGAGAAGGCCTTCGCGGCGCATCCCGATCTCACCGCCATTTTCACGATGACCGATGAGCTGCTCGTGCATACGCATCACCTGCTCTCGCGCCGCGGCACGCGCATTCCCGAAGACGTGTCACTCATGGCGATCAGCGACGGACAGGCTCCGACGTTCCTGCATCCCAACGTCACGCACCTGCGCCACTCCGGTGTCGAGCTGGGAGAGCGAACGGCGCATATCCTCATCGGGATGATCGAACACAATTCGGACGCGATGATGGACGTGCGGATACGAACGACGCTCGTGGAAATGGGTTCGGTCGCCACGCGGGTGACGCCCGTCTCGCGCCGCGGTAGACGCCAACCGGTTTAGCACATGAGCCTGATCACGCTCGCGCTCGTCGCGCAACTGGCCGCGCCGGTGACGGTGGTTCCTGTGCTGTCCTTTCCCGAGCGCGGTCTCGACGACAGTGCTGCATACCAGGGCTACCAAACGCGTCTTTTTCGCGATGCCAGCGGCAACACGCTTCAGATATACCTCGATGCGCGCGCAAATCGCGTCGTGCACCTGTGGGCAGATGCGGAAGACGAAAGCTTCGGTTTTACAGCGCGCGCCGGCGGACGCCCGGCCTCACTGGAGTGGGATGACTCGGGAGCGCGCGTCTCCAGGACGGCACGATCGCGCACACTCGCCCATGCCCTTGTCGCGAACGATGCGCGCATCGATATCGGCTGGTTCCTCCTCGGCTCCATGCGCGTCGAGCGCGACCTCCAATACGCTAATCGCCAGAAGGCCGCGTTTTCGGAGGCGCCATTCGCCCTGCCCGAGCTCGATCGCATGCTCACGGCGCTCGCGACGCTGGAGCCAGCAGAGCGGCGAACGCACTTGGCGTTGCTCAATGCCGAGAGCGTCGATGCAGTCCGCGCGCGACTGCGCCCAACAGTCACGTCACGCGGGACCGCCACCGCCTGGGTGACGCGCGTATCGCAGCCTGCCCTGGACGGACGCGACACACTGGTCATGGAGTTTCTCACCGATCCGCGAACGGTGACCACCGTTGTTGAAGGCGACTCGGTGTCCATGCGCGCGCGAACCGGCAGTCGAATTCCGTTCACCGTGCAAATCACCACGAGTGGCAGGAGTCTCGCGCCGCTCTCGCGTAAGCAGATCTTCAACGCATCGTTTCTCGCGTTTCTTGCCAAGTCGACCGCCGACGGTGCGAAGGCCGGTGGCAGCACTGGGCTTCGCGCTCGGCGACTCGAGCGGCAGGTACGGGGACTCGAGTTGCTCGCGTCGCACGAAAAGCTCATGGCAGGACTGCCAACGTACGCGACGTACTTCGGGCGCGACATGCTCATGACCGCGCTGATGATGCGTCCCGTTTGGCGCGACGACATGTCCGAGTTCGTCATCGCCAGCGTGCTGCGCAAGCTCTCTCCACAGGGCCAGGTGAGTCATGAGGAAGCGCTGGGCGGGCAAGCCGTGCGTGAGGCCGCAAGTGAATACGCGCAGCTGATGGCCGAGTCTCACCCGAGTGGCGCTGCTCGCGACAGCCAATTTGCGCGAGCGCGTACGGTGCTCCGCGACTTACGACGAGTGCGCGAGAACTATCACATGATTGACGCGGAGTTCCAGTTTCCGATTGTTGTGGCGCGGTGGCTCCGCGACGCCGCCGTGCCGACGGCGCGTAAGCGGGCGTTCCTGCTCGATCGATCCGACGGAGGCGAAGCACGCGTGGCCCGACTCCTCCGTGAGCTCGCGCTCGTGGCGCGCACGACGGCGCCGTATGCGGCCAACCCTGTCGCGACCAATCTCATCTCCTTCGCCGCGCGCGATTCGGGTAAGTGGGCGTCGCAGAGTTGGCGCGACAGCAATGTGGGATATGCGGGCGGCCGATACGCGATGGACGTGAATGCGATCTGGGCGCCGCATGCGCTCGAGTCGATGGTCGCTATTCTGGATGTACTCCGAGCCATCGGCATATCAACCGATTCACTGGCGCGCACGCAGCCGGAGTTGGCATCAGGAACGCCCTTGGGTGGTTATGTGCGGGATCCCAAGACACTTCGGCGTGCGGTCGACGCATGGCGTGGTGCGGCCCGGCATTTCGTTGTCGCGCTGGCCCCGGCAGACGTGCAGGCGCGCACGAGGGCGCGTCTCGCGGCGATGCCCGAGCCGGAGCGGCGTCATTGGAACGAGGTGTTGGTCAGCACAAAAGCCGATGCTGACTCACTCACGTTTCTTGCGCTTTCGCTGGATGCCAAAGGGCAGCCGATCATGGTGGAGAACAGCGATCCAGCGACGAGACTATTCCTGGGCGAATCCGAAGGCCCACGACAATCGCCGCGCACGGACGTCCTCAGAGACGTACGAACCTTTGTGCGTCCGTACCCGGTCGGGCTGTTCGTCGCGAACGTTGGCCCCGTCGTAGCAAATGATGCGTTTGCGTCGGCAACCACGTGGCGCGATTTCGATCGCGACCGCTATCACGGCCCGCGTGTCGTGTGGGGACGCGAGAACAATCTCTTTCTCATTGGCGCCATGAACCGCATCGAGGAGGTGAGTTTTCCCGGTGCGTCGTTCGACCGTCCCCTTATCGCGTACGTTCGCGAGCTCCGTACTGCG
>JBDTMO010000642.1:0-3580 GCA_039934235.1 bacterium
ATAGCATTCGCACATGTCACGCATCGCCGTACTCCCCTCTGCCGTTGCCGACCAAATCGCCGCCGGTGAGGTCGTCGAACGCCCGTCATCCGCCGTAAAGGAGCTCGTCGAAAACGCACTCGACGCCGGCGCATCGGCCATCGACGTCGTGATCGAGGATGGCGGACGTCAACTCATTCGGGTGAGCGACGACGGATCCGGTATGGAGCGTGACGACGCGCTGCTCGCGCTCGAGCGGCACGCCACTTCCAAGATCCGGCTTGCCTCTGACCTCGTCGGCGTGTCGAGCTTCGGATTTCGCGGCGAGGCGCTTCCCGCGATTTGCTCTGTAAGCCAGCTCGTTGTCGAGACAGCTCCCGCCGACGGCGCCGGAACGGCCGTGCACGCAGCGGGCGGCGCGATTCAGGAAGTACGCGACATCGCGCGACGCCGCGGCACCACAGTGGCTGTCTCTCGACTGTTTTACAACGCACCTGCTCGACAGAAATTCTTGCGCGGGCCGCGTTCAGAATGGCGCAGCGTACTCGAGACGATGACGACCATCGCGCTCAACCGGCGCGACGTGCGGCTCACGCTCAGTCACGACGGCAAGGCGGCATTCTCGCTGCCTGCCGCGAGCACGCTGCGCGATCGCGTCGCGGCACTGTGGGGTGCACCAGTCGCGGACCGGATGGTGGACGTCGAGGATGTGCGTGGCGCCATTCAGGTGAGCGGGCTCGCTGAACGTCCCGCGGATGTTGGGACGGCGAGCCGGCGGACGTTCATCACCGTGAACGGTCGCGTCGTGCGCGACAACGGAATCATCCGCGCCGCTGAAACCGCGTACCGCTCGACGCTGTCGGCAGGACTCCGACCGTCGATGCTGCTGGAGGTCGTTGTCCCCGCGGACAGTGTGGACGTCAACGTGCATCCCGCCAAGGCCGAGGTGCGCTTTCGCGACCGTTGGACGGTGGAGCGTGCCGTAGAAGAAGCCGTGCGTCGCGCCCTCGGCACCTTCGATGCGAGCGCAGCACTCGGCGTACGACGCTGGTCGGTAAACGGCGCGAACTGGGCGCCGGTACCCGCAGACGTCGAGCTACTCCGACCCACCGCGCCGGACGCATCAGGGCTGTTTGCGGAGCGCGGCGCGTGGCATGACGACGATGACGCGATCACTGCCGCGCAAAACGGAAATGGTCGTCCAGTGGGCATGCCTGGCGAACCGGAATTTCCGCCGGTCGCACCCGTGGCCGAGTTGGCGCCGATTGTCGTGCCGCCACTGCTGCAGTTGCGCCGTACGTTCATGATGTTCGAGCATGAGGATGGCGTAGTCCTCATCGACCAGCACTCCGCGCACGAACGCGTGCTGTACGAGCGCTTCATGGGTATGCTCGAGCGCGGAGAGGCACCGTCACAGCGGTTGCTGTTTCCCCTCACGTTGCATCTCAACCCGGCGGAAGGCGACGCCTTCGAGGCGCACAGGGAACTGCTCGCGAAACTTGGCTTCGAGGTCGAAGGCTTCGGCGGGCACACGCTGCTCGTAAACAGCGTGCCCATGCCGCACCCGCGATTCGACGCGGAGCGCTGCCTTCGTGAAACGTTGGCTGCGCTCACCGGCGATCGCGAGAGTGCGGTACATGCCAAGCACGAACGCCTTGCGGCAACCGTAGCCTGCAAGGCCGCGGTGAAGGCGGGTGACGAACTGTCGCTCGGCGAAATGCGCGCGCTGTTCATCGCGCTCGGCGACACCAGGCTTCCAGCGCACGACGTGCACGGACGCTCGACCATCGTGCAGCTGTCGTGGCCAGAACTCGAGCGGCGTTTTGGACGACAATAACGCGGAGCCCATTCGCGTGATCTGTGGACCGACTGCGGCGGGAAAAACGGCGGCAGCAGCCTGGTTCGCCCGACTGGCGGAGGTGAGTGTCGTCAGCGCCGATTCACGACAGATCTACAAGGGGTTCGATACGGGAACGGCCAAACCCTCCGTGCGTGATATGCTCGCCGCGCCGCATTTTGGCGTCGACGTCCTCGAGCCAACCGAGCGAGCGTCGTCTGCGTGGTGGGCAGGGTGCGCCGACGGGTGGATCGATGCGGCCGTCGCGGCTGGGCGGACGCCGATCGTCGTCGGTGGAACTGGACTCTATCTAAGAGCGCTCTTTGGCGCCCTGTTCGAGGAACCGCCGCTCGACGGCGAGCGCCGGCTTGCGCTGCAACAGTACCTTGCCGACGTGACGACCGAAGAATTACGGCGATGGGTCGAAACGCTTGATCCGCCGCGCGCACATCTCGGGAGGACGCAGTTACTCCGAGCCATCGAGATTGCGCTGATGGTGGGACGTCGCGTCAGCGATCTGCATCGGGAAACGGTGCGCGCGCCGAGGCGCCGCGCCCGGTATCTTGTCATCGATCCTGGGCCGCCGCTCGCGCACCGCATCGAGCTCCGAACGCACGTCATGTTCGCGAATGGATGGCCCGAAGAAGTACGCTGGCTCATGGGCAAGGTGCCCGAGGACGCGCCGGCATGGAACGCCAGTGGATATCGAACAGTTCGTGCAATGGTGCGTGGGGCGATGACGACGAACGACGCAATTCAGCGAGTGGTGATCGAAACGCGCCAGTACGCCAAGCGCCAACGCACCTGGTTCCGTCATCAACTCGCTGGTGAGGACGTGACACGACTGACAGGCAACGAACCGGATTGGGCCGAGCGTGCCACGGCCTGGTGGAAGGGAGGGATCGCGTGAAGATCGGCATTACCTGTTATCCCACATACGGCGGCTCTGGCGCGATCGCGACGGAGCTCGGTATCGCGCTCGCGCATCGCGGCCACGAGATCCATTTCATCACGTATCAGCAGCCGTTCCGGCTGCCGTCCTTCCTGCCGCGCATCTTCTTCCATGAAGTCGATGTGGGCCGGTATCCCCTGTTTGAATATCCGCCGTACGACCTCGCGCTCGCGGTGCGTATGCACGAGGTGGTGCGCGCGCACAAGCTCGACCTCCTGCATGTGCACTACGCCATCCCGCACGCGACAAGCGCGTGGATCGCGCGCGAAATGCTCGCGGAGACGAAGACGGACATCAAGGTGCTGACGACGCTGCACGGCACCGACATCACCATCGTCGGGCAGGATCCGTCATTCTTCGCCATTACAAAATTCTCGATCGAGAAGTCGGATGGCCTGACTGCGGTGTCGCAGTATCTGCGCACCGAGACGTTGTCAGCGTTCGGCTGTGCGGGTTGTCGCATCGAGGTCATCCCGAACTTCATCGATCCTGCCGTTTACGATCGCGCGCGGTACGCGCCGCAATTCGCGGATATCGCCAAGGGACGCAAAGTCGTGATGCACGTTTCCAACTTCCGTCCCGTCAAGCGTGTGAAGGAAGTCGTGCAGATTTACGCAAGGATTGCCGAGGAAGTCCCGAGTGTGCTCGTCATGGTCGGCGATGGGCCAGATCGCGTCCTCGCCGAACAGGAAGCGCGCGACTTGGGCGTCAGCGACGACGTCTTTTTCCTCGGCAAGCTTGAGTCCGTTGCGCCACTGCTGGCGAGCGCGGACTTGTTTCTGCTTCCCACCAAGAGCGAGTCGTTCGGGTTG
>JBDTMO010000643.1:0-3568 GCA_039934235.1 bacterium
CTCCGTCTCGCGCGTGACGACGAACTTCGAGAAGTCATCGTCCACCGCGACAGGCGCACTCTCGTACGTCGACGTATCGCTCTCGAAGAGCCGCGTCTTCGTTCCAGTCGCGAGATCCACCTTGTCGATGAAGACGCGCGGCGCCGTCGTCTGCGCATCTTTCGCATAGTGCGTTCCCTCCAGGAACACACTCTTGCCGTCGCCACTCACAAGCGCGAGCCGCTCGCCATTCGTCTGGCGTATCACGACCGCACCCGGATTCGTGTAAAACCCATCGTCGCCCGCGCCGCCTCGGCCACCACCGCCCCCACCACCGCCGGCCCCGCGTCCACCGCCGAAGCCCAACTGCGCACCAACGGCGCGATAGATCGTGTGCTTCTTCGCCGGATCCGCGAGTGACACCGCATACGTGTGCGTCGCACCGCTGACGCTCTCGCTCATCAGCGCCCACTTGCCATCGGACGAGAAGACGAACCCTGCAATCCGATTGTCGCTCTCGGCAATCGCCTTCGCGCTGCCCGCGTCGAACGGAGCGCTCCACGCAAATAACCTGTCCTTGCGACGTGGACCACGCGCGCTATCGCCAGCTGCCGCTTCGCTCGTGTCTGCGACTGGCGCTGCTGCGCCCGCGCCGCGACCGCGCCGAGGCGCTGGGTCCTGCGCGAGATAAGCGAGTCCGCCGCCCGGCATCCACGCAAACGCGCGCTTCGCCGAATCCGAACCCCCCGCGCCGCCTCGGCCACCAGCAGGCGCATCGTCGCCGCCAGAATCAGTCTCGCGCAACGCGCGCTTGGTCAACGTCGCGATCACGCGTCCGTCGCTCGACCACAGCTGCTCGTGCGACCCGAACGACGCCACAGGCACGAGATAAGAGAAGGGCTTCTGCATCACCACAACGCGGAAGTATTTGCCGTCGGGCGACGCATCGACGCTCTCGATCATCGCCGGCGCGCCAATCGCCTTTACAGCGCCCTTGAGATCAATGCGCGCGAGCTGGCCGGTTGCGTAATACTCGAGCTGCGCCTTCTCGAACGGGCTCTGCATCAAGCTCGCATACGTCGGCGTCTTGTTCTTCATGCCGCCCGTCATGCGCACGAGCGGTCCGTCCGCCACCACCGGCTCCTTGGGGATGGGCATCCGCGGCTCGGGTATGAGCACCGCCAGCACGGCGCTTCCGTCCGGAGTCCAGTCGAGCGCCGTGGACAGCACGGGCAACGTGGCCCTGTCGCTCAACTTGCGCGCGCTGCCCGACTTCGTGTCGGCGACGTAGACGTATGATGCGTCATCGAAGTTCGCAAAGTACGCCAGCTTCGATCCGTCAGGCGACCAACTCGGCGACGAAATCGTCGCGCCGTTCGGTGCCTGGATATTGACGCGTGCACCGCTCTGCACGTCCACGATCTCGACGTTCGTTTGGCCGCGCGTGGTAAAGTTCCGCACGCGATTCGCCTTGAAGTCCACCTGCAGTCCGCCGAAATAGTAGTGCGGCTTGCCGAACTTCACTTCGTTGCCGAGCCCTTCGCCGTGTAACGCCAGAAAGTGCGTTCGATCGGGACTCTGTTGCGTGAGCGTCGAGTTGAGTTGCCGAGGCGCCGTGACCAACTTCGCCACATCGGCGGGCGGACGCACGTAACGCTCGGTCGCGAGCAAGGCCTTGTCGGCCTCGATCGACTGTTGCGCGGCGAGTGGGGCGAGGCCGATGAACGACGTCGCGACGGCGGCGACGAAGGACAATCGTGCCGTGACGCGGGTGTGGAAACTCGTCATGCTAGATGGCTCCCTATGACGGTGAAGACGTTTAGCCGGGACTTGCTTGCTCACAGCGAGTCGACGCCGTGCCCTCTAGTATATGCCTCGCCGAGCCGGGACGTTGCAACCACGGCCGCGAGTCCGCCGCGAGTGCGGTTGGGTATTCCTGAGGGCAGTATGCCTGTATTGCCATACTGCCCCGGCATGGTCACGCGCGGGGCGGCGCGAGGATCGGCGCACCTTGTCCTTGAAGGCGTCATCGTGCTGCGCCACGGATCCACCGCCTCTTCGAGGCCGCACTCTTCTTCGACGGCTCCGCACGGGAATCAACGAGGTAACCATGCGAGACGATCTCGTCATCCAGACGCACCAGCTCACGAAGCGCTTCGGCGCGTTCACCGCGGTAGAAGCGCTCGATCTCCGCATTGTTGCCAGCGTTACTCGATGTCACGCTTGTGACGATGATGCTTTTCGTGGAGGTCAATAGATCGGCAAACCGTCGATCATCCTTCATCCGAACAGATCATGACTAGAAGCGGTTCGTTACTCCTCCTGGCTCCCGCAATTCTACTTACCGCGTTTCGCCCGGAAGTCCGCTCGGACAAAGTGCAGCTGACCATGGCCACGCTCCACGCCGCCGCACTGACAACGTCGCGCGCGGCGGGCGACTCCACCGATGCACCATTTCTCGTGATGACCGTTAGCGGGCTACAGCCCCGACTTTCGGCAATTCTGCCAGACAGCGGACGCTCCAGCATTCGCGCAAATCAAGCGGTTGGCGTGCACTCCCTCACTGAATTGGCGCTGGCCCAGGGCGACAGCGTGCAGGTGCTGATATCGGTGCTGGAGAACGCGACCTCGCGAACGCCACAGACGCCCTCGCCGACTTCCGCCGCGAAGAAGTCCACCGCGTCCGCCTCGCAGCAACTCGATGAGGCCACGCGACTCGTTGCACCCATGGTGAAGGACGGCGCCCATTGGATTGGCTCCGCCAGCCTTCTACTCACCAATGAGGGAGGCGCGATCTACTGGCGGCGGCTCGATTGCGTCGCTTCGTGTAAGGTGCTGAACGGGCCCGCGGCAGCCGCCCTGCCGTCGACCAAGGGAGCACCCGGTGTCGTCGAGCTGTCGGGGAGCGGCGGTACGTACCATCTGGCACTTCAGGCAAACCGGACGCCTTGACGCTGATAGGTGGGCGACCCTGCGTCGCCCACCTCCGACTACGCTATCGGGCCGCCGCCTATGCCTTGCCCGACTGCGACTGCATCATCTGCCGCGCCTCGCCCATCATCTGCGCGATGATCTGGGCGGCGGGGCGAATGTCCTTGATGAACTTCACGCCGTCTCCGGCGGGCAGGCCCATTTCCTCGAAGTCGCCAACCGTGTCCGGTGTCGGCACGATCACGCTGAACTTTGGCATCTCGTACGGCTGCTTGAGAGTCAGCGGAAAGAGGATGGTCTTTCCGATGATGGCCGGCGGCGGTGGTGGGTTCGGAATGGTGTCCTCGCGGCCGCCGAATTCCTTCACGATGCGATTCTTGAGCACGCGATAGGGCCGGTTGGGATATTCCGGCCCGAACATGGTCGTGGTCAGTGTTGAGTTGCCTTGGGCTTCCACGAGACGCCGCTTGTATTCGGCGTTGGCATATGCCTCAGTTGATGCCACGAGTCTCGTGCCGACCCACACGCCATCGGCGCCGGCTAACAGTGCGTTGAACACACCTTCGCCGTTCGCGATGCCGCCGGCAGCCAACACCAGAACTGGCTGCACGGCCTTGATGATCTGAGGGAGGAGCGCGCGCTGTGGCGTGGTGCTCTT
>JBDTMO010000644.1:0-3558 GCA_039934235.1 bacterium
CATGGCGCGATATGTCGTCAGCTTCCCACCGGTGACGCTCACCATGCCCGGCGACGTTTAGGCAATCGCATGCTCGCGAGACATCGTGCCAGGATCTGAGTCACTGCCGGACGTCGCCGCGAGCGGGCGCAATCCGGCCCACGCACTCACGACGTCCGCTTCCGTGAGGTGCGCCTCCGGGAAGTAGTGGTTGGCGGCGGCAAGCAAGTAGTCCACGTCGCGCGTCGTCGCGCGCACCTCCTCGGGCGCTACAGCGTCGAAGGTGTCCGTCGTGCCAATGATCGTGAACGCTCCAGCGGGCAGTACAAACATGACGCGCCCATCCTGCGGCGCAGTGAGCGTAAGCGCGGAAACGTTGCCAACGCGCGCTCGCCGCACGCTGACATGCACGCCCTTGCTGCCACGCACGCCAGCAACGGAGCCGGTGCGCGCCATCGCCTCGATGAGATCGCTCCATGGCCCGGTCGCGTTCACAACGACTCTCGCCCGCACGCTGACCGTTGCGTGTGTCTCGGTGTCCACAACGCGCGCGCCCGCGATGCGCTGGCCGTCACGAATGAGCCCCGCCACACGAGCGTGATTCAACAACGTCGCGCCCGCGCGTTGCGCAGAAAGTGCGGTGCTCAACGTCAGTCGGGCATCATCCGTCGCCGCGTCCCAATAGCGCGCTCCGCCCAGCAAACGCGAGGCGCTTAGCCGAGGCTCGCGTGCGAGCACGCTTCGCGTGTCGAGACGTTCGTGTCGGCCGACGTTGCGAAAGAGCGCCAGCGCATCGTAGAGCGTAAGCGCCAACGAGAGTTTCCCGCGCGCGATTCGTGCGCCCGCATACACCGGCCACACGAAGGAAAGCGGGCGCACAAGATGCGGAGCAATGCGCAGCAACGTACGGCGCTCGCGGCTCGATTCGAAAACGAGCCCGAGCTTCCCGTGCTCGAGGTATCTCAGGCCGCCATGAATCAACCGAGACGATCGGCTCGACGTCCCGCTCGCGAAGTCGTCCCGCTCCACCAACGCCACGCGAAGTCCGCGCAGTGCCGCATCGCGTGCGACTCCGGCGCCTGTAATTCCGCCGCCAATGATCAGGACGTCGAACCGCTCCGAGGCGAGCGCGTCGAGAGCGCGGCGGCGCTCGGCATCGGGAGATGGGAGGGGAGTCGGCACTCCCGCCAAGCTAATCGCACCGTAGCTTCAACGGATGCCTACCTTCGGCTCTCCAGGACGCCGCGTCGCCATCGTCGCCGGCCTTCGAACACCATTCGCGAAGTCGGGAACGACGCTTAAAACGATCTCGGCAATCGACTTGGGGAAGCGGTGCGTTGCTGAGCTCATTCAGCGCACTGAGATCGACGCGAAGCTCGTCGACGCGCTCATCTATGGGACCGTAGTTCCATCAGTCATCGCGCCGAACATCGCGCGCGAGGTCTCGCTGCTTCCATTACTGCCGAAAGGCGTGCAATCCTACTCGGTGAGCCGTGCTTGTGCGTCGGCCAACCAGGCCATCACCGATGCTGCTGACCAGATCGCGCTCGGTCATGCCGACGTGATCATCGCGGGCGGCGCCGAGTCCCTGTCGAACGTGCCGATTCTGCATTCGCGTGGAATGAGCGACGCGCTCGTCGCGGCATCCAAGGCGAAGACGTTTGGCGGCAGAGTCCGGGCGTTGGCGAAAGTCCGCCCGCGCGACCTCGTGCCCATTACGCCGGCAATCGCAGAGCCGTCCACCGGTGAGTCGATGGGCGAATCCGCGGAGAAGATGGCGAAAATCAATCACATCCCGCGCGACGAGCAGGATCAGTTCGCGCTGCGGTCACATCGTCTCGCGGCCGCCGGTACGGCGGACGGCAGGCTGACGGCCGAAATCATTCCGTTGTTCGTGCCCCCATCGTTCGATGCGATGACTTCCGACAACGGAGTCCGGCCCGATAGCACAATAGAAGCGCTCGCAGCGCTGAAGCCCGTGTTCGATCGCAAGTATGGATCCGTCACTGCTGGTAATTCGTCACCGCTCACCGACGGTGCAAGTGCGGTACTCCTGATGAGCGAAGAGCGCGCAAAGGCGCTCGGCTACCAACCGCTCGCCTACATCCGCAGCTACAGCTACGCGGCGCTCGACCCGGGCGAGCAACTGCTGATGGGGCCAGTGCTCGCTGCCCCCGTCGCACTCAAGCGCGCCGGCCTCACACTAGGCGACATGGACCTGGTCGAGATGCATGAGGCGTTCGCCGCGCAGGTGTTGTGCAACCTGAAGGGTTTCGTGTCGAAGGAATGGGCCGAGCGTGCCGGCTTCACCCAGCCGGTGGGCGAGGTGGACCGCGCAAAGCTGAATGTGATGGGCGGCTCCATCTCCATCGGTCATCCGTTTGGCGCAACAGGGGGCCGCATACTCACGACGCTGTGCAACGAACTGGCGCGGCGCGGCGGACAGTTCGGACTCATGACCGTCTGCGCCGCGGGCGGGATGGGTCACGCCATGGTCATCGAGAGGATCTGATGCCCGCACTCACATTGCAGCACGTCGATGGAATCGCGGTCATCACGATCGATCTGCCGGGAGAGCCAGTCAACAAGGTGACGGCGGGTTTGCGCGCCGAGTTGGCAGGAATGTTTTCGCAGCTCGAGGGCGACACTGGCGTAAAAAGCATCGTGCTCTTGAGCGGTAAGCCAGACACCTGGCTTGCCGGCGCCGACATCGACGAGTTTCTCACTCTCGAGAGCGCTGCCGACGCCGAAGCACTCAGTCGTGGTGGGCAGTCGCTGCTCGCGCGCCTGGAAGGGCTCAAGATTCCCGTCGTCGCTGCGATACATGGCGCGTGTCTTGGCGCGGGACTCGAAACGGCGCTCGCGTGTCACTACCGGATCGCCACCGATCACCCCAAGACCATACTTGCCCTTCCGGAAGTGCAGCTCGGTCTGGTGCCAGGGGCAGGCGGTACACAGCGTTTGCCGAGGTTGATCGGACTCCAGCTTGCGCTCGACATGATCCTCACGAGCCGCAACGTGCGCGCGAAGAAGGCGTATCAGACCGGCCTCGTGGACGAGCTCGTGCACCCGGAAATTCTCCGCGACATCGCGCTCGACCGCGCGCGCAAGCTCGCCGCCCGCACGCTGGACGTACAGCACTCGCCGAAGAGTCGCGGCGCGACGAACCGGTTGCTCGAGGACAATCCGATCGGCCGCGCGATTGTCTTCAAGAAGGCCCGCGAAGGCGTGCTGGCCAAGACACATGGTCACTACCCTGCGCCTCTTGCCGCAATTGGCGCTGTGCAGGCCGGCTACGAGAGAGGCAGCGAAGCTGGATATCGCGAGGAAGCGCGCGCCTTTGGCGAAATGGCCGTCTCCGACGTCTCGAAGCAACTCGTCTTTCTTTTCTTCGCGACGACATCCCTCAAGAAGGATTCTGGCGTCTCCGGTCCCGCGCCGGACGCCGCACCAATCGCGACACTCGGAATAATCGGTTCGGGGTTCATGGGAGCAGGCATTGCATCGGTCGCGGTGCAGCAGCAGACGCCCGTACGCCTGAAGGACACCGACACCACGCGCGTTGGCCGAGGGCTGGCG
>JBDTMO010000645.1:0-3556 GCA_039934235.1 bacterium
GCAAGATCACGAACGACGCGCTCTACCTCGCGCAGGGCGAGAAGGACGCGGCGGTGGTCGCGAACGTACAGGCGCTGCGCAACTACTGGACGTCGTACTACTCGCTGCGCCGGATCACGCTGTACGACTTCGCCCGCAAGGTGGAGCTGACCGACGAGCGATAAGTGTCATCCCGCACGAGCGACAGCTCGTGTCGGGATCCACGATGCGTCTCGCGGGGCCAGATCACAGTGCCGAGACGGTAGTCGCGAGTGCGGGATGACAGGCTGACGCGAAACATCCGTCGAGCAGCCGCCGTATCGAGTGAATGGTTCACACTCGAGGCCTGCATATGCTGCTCGTCCTCAGCGCCGCACTCGCGCTGAATCTCCAGGCTCAGACCGCTCCGCGGTCGCCAGTGGTTCGCGACAGCACCAACGACACGACGTCGACGTCCGCCCGCCACAAGAGACGCGTCGGCGTGCGCCGCGCTGTGAGTGCTGACGACCAGCGCACCGCGTTCAAGGACCCCATGGCGAGGGAAACGCTGCTGCGCGCGCGCGTTGCCCGGATGTCGATGGACTCCGCCCTCGTCGCCTACGACGCGATGTCCTACTCGCGCATCTCGGCCGGAATGAACTTCCTGAAAATCGGGCGCGACCGGCTGCTGTTCCGCCATGAAAGCGCGGCGCGTGTGCAGTGGAAACAGGGCGTTGGCGTGTGGATGGAAGCACGCGGCCAGCGCACGGTGATTCCGGTCGCCCCGAAAGAAGCACAGGACGAAATGCGCAACGAGATGGACGACCCGGATCTGGCCGCGTCCATCCCGTATTTCCCAGGGTACGAGCCGCTCTGGGTTGGAGGCAGTGTCGCGCGCGCACAGGTGAACGAGAAGGAACTCGTCAATCCAATCGCGGATGGCGCCGAAGCCTACTACACGTATGAGACCGGGGACTCGGTACGCTTTACACTGCCGAACAAGATCGTCATCAACTTGCGCGAAATCAGGTTTCGCCCGCGCGAACCAAAGTGGAACCTCGTGGTCGGCTCGCTCTGGTTCGATAGGCAGTCCGGCCAGATGGTGCGCGCCGCATACCGCCTGTCCGTCCCAATGGACATCTGGGCGGTCGCAACGGCAGAAGATCCGAAATCGATGGACGACGTACCGCGCTGGGTGAAACCCATGATCACGCCGATGAAGGCAGAGATCTCGGTAATCGCAGTCGAGTATGGCCTGCACGAAGGGCGGTTCTGGCTGCCGCGCGTGCGTCTTGCCGAGGGCAGCGCGCAAGTGAGCTTCATGCGCGTGCCGTTCAAGATGGAAGAGAGCTTCAAGTATGCGAGCGTGAACGCGAAGGACAGCCTGCCTCCCATCGTGATACCAGCCGGCACGCCGCGTTTGCAACCGCCCGACTCGCTCGACGAGTTCGAAAAAGGCAAATGGCGCGATTCTGTGCGCGTTGCAGCACGTGCACGCGCCAGGGCTTTGCGCGACTCCATCAAGACCGGGTTGAAGATCGTCGAGAAACGCGTGTCGGTGTGCGACACCGCTCAGTCGCGCCTCGTGATGAGAACGGAGTACGATACGGACCTGAAGGTTGCCATCCGCATCCCGTGCGACGTCTCGAAGCTCGAGAATTCGCCCGACCTCCCGCCATCGATCTATGACAAGGGTGAAGAGCTCTTTGGCGCCGAAGATCTCGCGGCACTCAAGGCCGAGGCGCTCGCGCTGAGCGCGCAGGCGCCGCTCATGTTTCGGCTGAACTTGCTGCCACCGCCGACTGTCTCGTATGGACTGTCCATGATGCGGTACAATCGCGTCGAAGGGTTGTCGCTGGGCGCATCCGTCGCGCAGGAAGTTGGTGGTGGGTACAGCGGTTCCGTCGTTGCGCGACTCGGGCTGGCAGACCGCGAACCGAACATCGAGCTCACCGCCACGCGCACCAATCTCACGACGTCCCTGCACTTCACCGCGTATAACCATCTCGTATCGGCAAGTGATTGGGGACATCCACTCACCTTTGGCAGTTCGTTTTCGGCGCTGATGTTTGGACGAGACGAAGGGTTCTACTACCGATCCTCCGGCGCCGAACTCTCCAGCGAGCGTGACGTGTCGCTCGGCGGCGGAACGCGTGTGGAGTGGCGCGCGTTCCTGGAACGGCAGCGGTCGGCAGACGTGAAGACGAACTTCAGCGTGAGCGGGTCCGACTTTCCGCCAAATCTTGTTGCACGCCGTGGGACGTACGCGGGCGTCGCCACACGACTGAGCGGCGATTACGGTCTCGACCCGCGTGGGCTTCGGTTGCTGACGGACCTGCGTGTCGAAGCGGCGCATGGGGATTCCCTTTACGGACGTGCCGCGCTCGACGTCACGGCATCGCACGGGCTTGGTCTGCTGGCTGGTTCGCTGACGTTCGCAGGTGGCAGTTCGGTCGGGGGCCTACCGCCTCAACGCCTGTGGTACCTCGGCGGAACACACACCGTGCGCGGCCAGAGTCCGGATCCGGCGCAAAGCGGCAATGCATTCTGGCTTACGCGCGCCGAACTGGGTTCTAACGACGTTGGGGCTCGGCCGAGCATCTTCGCCGATCTGGGTTGGGCCGGCGATCGCACGAAGATGGACAAGGTCGGACGGCCGTTGAGCGGTGTCGGCGCTGGCGTGTCGTTTCTCGACGGCCTCTTCCGTTTCGATGTCGCCCGCGGGATTTACCCACGGAAGCAGTATCGCGTGGATTTGTATCTGGAGTCGAAGTTCTAGTCTCGCTCTGTCGACGAAACTGCCCTTACAGGCTGTCATACCGCGGAGCGAAGCGACCCGGCCGTATCAACCAGTCGACGCAACACTCTGTCATCCCGCAGGAGCGAGCGCAGTGAGCGAGTGTCAGGATCTACCGCACGATCAGCGAAGCAGGCCGAGTTGGACGAAGAGGAGATCCCGACATTCGCTCCGCTCATGCGGGATGACATCACTCTCGCGGGAGAGTGGTGACTGCATTTGTCGTCATGAGTGACAAACTGGTTCCAAGTGCTTAGGCCTTGACTCGCCAAGCATTCAGGTGTTGCTTGAATTCAGACTTCCCCTGGCCACCATGTCCCTGAACCGCATTACAACCGTCTGCGTTACCACCGCCGCGTCCCGCGCCTCCGCGCGCGGGACGGTGTGTTGTTGCGCGTGTAGTG
Source organism: bacterium (assembly GCA_039934235.1). Taxonomy (GTDB): domain Bacteria; phylum Gemmatimonadota; class Gemmatimonadetes; order Gemmatimonadales; family Gemmatimonadaceae; genus AG11. The sequence goes on from JBDTMO010000645.1 coordinate 3,160, forward strand.
CGATGAGCGCGTGTCGTTGTGCAGGCACGTGTTCGGACACCATTTGGCGGCCAGAGGCGAAGCTCGTGCCATAACGTTTGGCGCTTCGACATCTCCTAAGGACTCATCATCCGGCCGCTCTCTCGAGCGGCCTTTTTTTTTGCTGCGCTGCATTCAAATCAACCTGTGGACGAACCGATGTCGCTCGCCGTGAACCACCTGTCGAGTCGCTCGCAAGGCACGATGCGGATCATCGATGCGACGGCGAGAATCGCCGCCGAGCTGGCTTTGGCCGAGCGGCCGTGCGTTACGACGAGCTTCCAGGCGGGCGGCGTGGTGCTCATTCACATGCTGCGCAACCTATGGCCCGACATCCCGGTGCTCTTCATCGACACCGTTCATCATTTTGCCGAGACCT
>JBDTMO010000646.1:0-3552 GCA_039934235.1 bacterium
TCGACGCGAACATGGTGTGGGACAAGATGATCCTCGGCGCGTGGCGCACCGGTGAGCCCGGCTGCTTCTTCATCGACGAGGCCAACCGCTACAACCCCGTGCCGCACCTCGGCGCGTACGAAGCGACGAACCCCTGCGGCGAGCAGCCGCTGCTCAGCTATGACGTCTGCAACCTCGGCAGCATCAACGTCGGGCTCTACGTCAATGATGGCGTGATGGATTGGGACGCGTTCCGTCGCGACATCGTGCTCAGCACGCACCTGCTCGACAACATCATCGATGCGAACAAGTATCCGCTCGCCGAGATCGATGCGCTGTCCAAGCGCATTCGGCGGATTGGTTTGGGTGTCATGGGTTTCGCCGACGCATTGATTCGTCTTGGCATCGCGTACGATACCGACGAAGGCGTCGCGTTCGGCAAGAAGGTGATGGAGTTCCTCGACGTCGAGTCGAAGAAGGAGAGCGAGCGTCTCGCGAATGAGCGTGGCCCGTTCCCCGAGTGGGCGCGGAGCATTTGGGGTCCCGATTCGACGTGTGCGCGCGACGCGAACGGCGAGCGCATTCGTCCAATGCAGATGCTGCGCAATTGCAACGTGACCACCGTCGCGCCGACCGGCACCATCTCCATCATTGCTGGTTGCAGCAGCGGACTCGAGCCGATTTTCGCCGTTGCGTTCATGCGCAATCAGGCTGGCGTCATGATGCCGGACGTCAATGAGGATTTCGTCGCGATCGCGAAGCGGGAAGGTTGGTATTCCGACGCGCTCGTCGAGAAGATCGCGAAGGAAGGCCATATCAACTTCGCCGAGGTGCCGGTGAAGTGGCAGAAGGTGTTCGTGACGGCGAATGCGATTGCGCCCGAGTGGCATGTGAAGATGCAGGCTGCCTTCCAGGCGCATTGCGATTCCGCGATCAGCAAGACGACGAACTTCGGTCACGCCGCGACGGTTGAAGACGTGCGCGCCATCTATGAGATGGCGTATGACATGAAGTGCAAGGGCGTCACCGTCTATCGCGACGGTTCGCGAGATGCGCAGGTGTTGTCCACCGGCGCAACCGCTAAGGCTGCCGAAGAGCGTTCGAAGCCTGCCGTTACGGGGGAAAGCCGTCGCGAGATGGGCGAGCTCCATGGTACGATCGCGGAGAAGGACGCGGAGATCGATCGTCTCAAGAAGGCGTTGTTTGATTCGGAGGCGGAGAATCTTCAGCGTCGTGCGAAGAGGTCTCGTCCGGAGAAGCTGCGTGGAACCACGCACCGTCTCGAGACGCCGCTCGGCACGATGTTCGTCACCATCTCTGAAGACGACCGCGGCCAGCCGTTCGAAGTCTTCCTTACGCTCGGCAAGGCCGGCGGTTCTGCGATGGCCGATTCTGAGGCGATGGGACGCCTGATCTCACTCGCGTTGCGCTCGGGTATTCCGATTACGTCGATTCACAAGCAGTTGCGCGGTATTTCGTCGGATCGCGCTGTCGGCTTAGGCCCGAATAAGGTTTTGTCGGTGCCGGATGCGATTGGCATTGCGCTCGAGCAGTGGATCAAGGACAAGCAGGGCGTGCAGCAGACACTCATGGGGTTGGAGACGCCTAGCTTTGGGTCTCCGGTTGTTCCCGAGGTGGTCGCGGCGAGGACTACCGGGGCGTCAGCTGAGCAGCCGCAGATGAGTTTTGAGGCGTACAATGGCGGCGAGACGTTCATGGGGACGTGCCCGGATTGTGGGTCGCAGCTCGAGTATGCTGAAGGGTGTGTAAAGTGTCATGTGTGCGGGTTTAGTGAGTGCGGGTGACTCGTTTTTCGTGACTGCGCTGGATGAACGACGAGGCCGGTTTACTGGCCTCGTTTTTTGTCAGCCTTTGCGATCGGAGATCATATCAGAACACTTGGTAAGCTACGGTCTGTTCACGAGAAGCAGCGTTAGACGGATCCGATTCACTTTGTAGATGAAAGGCTGAGGAAGTCGTGTCGCCTTCGGACGAACGCTCTTACCGATCAATGATGACCTTCGGTACGCGGGATGGTGCTCCGCACGACCGGATCGTCAAGAACTTTCAAGAACACAACCTTCGGCTCGTCACGGACGTCGCACTCGGCATCCAAACAGAGTTCTCTGGTCTCTCGCACGACATGAGCCGCGGCTCTGACGGGATCATAGTGGTCGATAGTCTTGTGATGCAGGCAGCGGCAGAGCTATGGGCGGCCGAGCGTATCCTCGAGGGTGAGATGGCGTTACTGACGATGTTTCACCATGTCAGAGCACTCTACGAGGCGCATGCCCTCAGCTACTGGCTTCTTCAAGACTTCCGTGGCCGGTGGCCGCGAGTCCTGAAGGAGCGCCAAGTAGAGCGTGAGCGATTCGAGAAAGCTGCGGCGAAGTCGATCGGACCAGTCGCGACCGACATCACCGAAGCCGGGCAAGTACTCATCAAAGATGCCACAATCAGACGATTGCCTAAGGTGTTCGACATGATCAAAGGGCACCCCGATCTTGAGCTCGATCACGCCGTATTCTGGAAGTACTCTAGTGCACACACCCACCCTGGCTTCACATTCACGGCGGAAGTCGACCCACACAGCGAGCGGACCATGGTAGAGCAGATCCTCGGCGGGCTTATCCGACACGCATGCGGCGTCTATCGGGAAGTGGTAAATCATTTCGCCCTTGAGTCGGCCGCGACCTTGGAATCGCTGAGCGCGGCTGAGAAGTATTCCGCGTATCGATTTGACGCTAGCTGATGGCCGTCTAGTAGAGCACGTTCACGGCGCTGTACGAATCGTACTTCATTTGTTCGGCGAGAGTTGAAGCCGTAACCGTGTGCCCGGGCGATCTCAGTTGCGCCTCGAGCAACTTCCGCTGGACAAACGCTCGGTAGCGAGGTCACGGACCTCCGTAAGACAAGCAAGCATCGACGCAAAGAGAGCTCAGAGGCGAGAGCAAACTTGATCGGTGAGATTGCCGATAGATGTTACGGTTTCAATAGGTCCTTGACGCTTTTCCCGAACTTCCCGCTCATCCATACGAGAGGATTCTTCCATGCGGCCACCTCAGTCTCCCAATCCCTAACGCTTAGCCCTAGCCGCTCATGAGCCCTGGTGAATGCAAGCGCATCAGAGATGAATGAATAGAGGGCGCGATTCCTCGGTGTCTCCGATCTGATGGTTCGGTCGAGTGTACGGAGGTGATGCGGGATTGTTGCGAGATAAGCCGTGGCACGCAGCGCGTCGTCGTGAAGTATTCGCTCCTTGACCGAGAAACGAGACTCCTTCATCCGTTGTACTTCAGTTTGAAGCCAAGAGTCATAGTCGCCATACACACAAAGCTTAAATGCGACAAAATCAACCATTCGTACCGCGCGTGCAAACCGGCGTCGGCTATTGCGCCAGAAGCCGCGCGGAAAGGTCATCACAAGTCCCTCCGGTCCGCTGAACAATTGCTCGCGGCACACATCCGCACCGAGTTTGCCAACGGCACAGAGCATTGAACGGTATCTTTCTCGCGCTTCAAACGTTGCATCCGCGGAATCCCGCTCCTCCTCCTCTTCGTCCTCATCGTTGTC
>JBDTMO010000647.1:0-3551 GCA_039934235.1 bacterium
CTGAGCCACCCGTTCACGCGCGAAGCCCGCGTCACCATCGAGGATGCGTCCAATGCCGCCGTGTCTCATCTCGCACCGTCTGCTTCCTTCAAGGAGGAGTACTACTATCTGGACCGCAATCCGCGTCCGAACAGTCATGTCCTCATGTCGCTCGACCTCACGAGCGTCGGCGACACCACGCGGACAGATCACCCCCTGGCGTTCATCAAGCGATACGGCAGCGGCAGAGTATACGTGAATGTGCTCGGCCATTTTGCCGACACGTGGCGACGCGATGACTACCTGACCAGCGTACTACAAGGCATTCGTATCGCCGCGGGGCGAGTTCCGGCGGACTTCAGCACGAAGCCGTAACGCTTGTCATCCCGCAAGCGCGAGCGTAGCGAGCGAATGTCGGGATTTGCTTTCCATGCGCTCGAAAAACGCCACAGGGCAAGGATGTTGGATCCCGACACTCGCTTCGCTCTGCGAGATGACATCCACGGGCCCCAAGCCTCAAGCTGTATTCGTCGTTAGAATTCGCGTTGATTTCCGTTCACGCATACCTGGACACAGAATGAAACGGACATTGCGGTTCGGTATGGTCGGCGGTGGCCCTGGCGCCTTCATTGGCGCCGTGCACAATCGCGCCGCTACGCTCGATGGCTTGGCTGTCCTCGTCGCCGGCGCTTTCTCGTCGGACGCCGAGAAATCGCGTGCCCAGGGCGACGCGTATGGACTCGCACCCGATCGGGTGTACGGCAGCTTCGAGGAGATGGCGAGTCGAGAAGCCGCGCTGCCTGAGGGCGAACGTATCGACTTCGTGTCGATCGTCACGCCAAACCATGTGCACTTTCCCGCGGCCAAGGCGTTCATCGAGCGTGGCATTCACGTGGTGTGTGACAAGCCGTTGACCACGACGCTCGAAGACGCCGAGGAGCTGTGCCGCCTCGTGAAGAAACACGATGTCGTGTTCGCGCTCACGCATCCGTACACGGCGTATCCGATGGTGAAGCAGGCGCGCGCGCTCGTGCAGAACGGCGCGCTCGGAACCGTGCGCAAGATCGTGGTGGAGTATTCGCAAGGCTGGCTGTCGATGCCGCTCGAGCAGTCGGGTGAGAACAAGCAGGCGGGTTGGCGGACCGACCCTGCGCGTGCTGGTGCTGGCGCCATCGGCGACATTGGCACCCATGCCGAGAATCTCGCGCACTACATCACGGGCCTCGAGATGCAGCGGTTGTTTGCGGACGTGAGCAGCGTCGTTCCCGGCCGTCGTATCGATGACGATGCGAACATGCTCGTGCACTACGCGGGCGGCGCGAAGGGCATTCTGTTCTGCTCACAGATCTCCATCGGCGAGGAGAATCGCCTGGCGATTCGCGTTTACGGCACGACGGCGTCGCTCGAGTGGCATCAGGAAGATCCAAACTTCCTGTACGTGCGGCACTCGGACCTTCCAATGGAAGTGTACAAGCCGGGTCATGCGCATCTTGTCGCGTCGGCGCAGCGGAGCGCGCGCATGCCGGCGGGGCATCCCGAAGGCTTGCTCGAGGCGTTTGCGAACATCTACTCGAACGCGATTCGCGTGATGAGCGCCAAGGCAGCTGGTGTCGCACCCGATCCGCTCGACCTCGATTTCCCGACGGTGCGAGACGGTGCGGCGGGCGTGCATTTCATTCAGTGCGCCCTGCGCAGCGGCCGAGAGGGCGATTGGGTCGACGCGTCGTACGTAGCACCCTAGTGTGTCATCCTGAGCGAGCGTAGGAGTCCGCTGTCATCCTGAGCGAGCGTAGCGAGTCCGCTGTCATCCTGAGCGAGCGTAGCGAGTCGAAGGATCTGCACTCCGTCCATCAACCACTATCCAATAACAATGTCCAGGCCCGTCACCCTTTTCACCGGCCAGTGGGCCGACCTTCCACTCGAAACCGTCGCGAAGAAAGCGCGTGAATTCGGTTTTGACGGACTTGAGCTCGCCTGCTGGGGCGACCACTTCGACGTCGTGCGCGCAGTCGCCGAGGATGGCTATTGCCAGGAGCGACGCGAGCTGCTCGCCAGGTACGGCCTGCAGGTCTACGCCATCAGCAATCACCTCGTCGGCCAAGCCGTGTGCGATGCAATCGACGATCGGCACAAGGCGATCATCCCCGCACACGTGTGGGGCGACGGCAATCCGGAAGGCGTTCGTGGGCGCGCCGCCAAGGAGATGCAGGACACGGCCCGCGCCGCCGCAAAGCTCGGCGTCAGCGTCGTGGGTGGGTTCACCGGATCATCGATCTGGCCCCTGCTGTACAGCTTCCCTCCCGTCTCCGAAGCGTCGATCGACGCGGGCTACGACGACTTCGCAAAACGGTGGAACCCAATCCTCGATGTATACGATGAGGTCGGTGTTCGCTTCGCCCTCGAGGTGCATCCGACAGAAATCGCGTTCGACACGTCGTCGGCGCAACGCGCACTCGACGCCATCGGCAATCGCGAGGCGTTCGGCTTCAACTACGACCCCAGCCATTTCGGTTATCAGGGCGTAGACTATGCAGCGTTCATCGAACGCTTTGCCAATCGCATTTATCACGTCCACATGAAGGACGTGTGGTGGTCGGACAGGTCCACGCCCTCGGGTGTGTTCGGTGGTCACCTTCCCTTTGGTCACCCCGATCGCTTCTGGGAATTTCGCTCACTTGGCCGAGGCCGCATCGACTTCGAACAAGTCATTCGTCGCCTCAACGCCGCGAACTACACCGGCCCACTCTCCGTCGAATGGGAAGACAGCGGCATGGACCGCGATCATGGCGCGAAAGAAGCATGTGCCTTCGTCCGCTCGGTCGATTTCCAGCCGGCCATCAATTCCTTCGATTCCGCTTTCGCCCGTGAATGATCAATGACTGTTGTCTGCCTTACATCAGAAGCCCTGCAACATCGCAACGTCGCGCGTCGAGTTAACCGGTGGACGACGGGCCTGCTCGCATGCAGCGCGATCGCCATGGTTGCTCCTGCAGCGAATGCACAGTTACCGCGACGCTCTGCTGACTCCGTGGCCGCGAACGACACCGCACGCACACACCGGCTCGATCCGGTTGTCGTCACTGCAGCGCGCGTCGACACGCGACTCACCACGTCCGCGGCGGCAGTCACGCATCTCTCGGGCGACGCACTTCGCCGGCTCCCAGTGCAAACAGTCGCCGACGCACTGCAATACGTGCCCGGCATGCTCGTCCTTCAAGGCGACGGACTCGGCCTCGCGCCACGGCTCGTTGTGCGTGGCTTTTATGGTGGTGGAGAGACGGACTATGCAACGGTGCTCATCGACGGAGTGCCTGCCACCGAGCTCGCGACGGGACAGGTCAACTGGGATCTCGTTCCGCTGCAGGCCATCGAGTCGATCGAAGTCGTGCGCGGCGGTGCGTCTCCGCTTTATGGCGACGCGGCTGTCGGCGGCGTCGTCAACCTGATCACGCGCCGCGACCGGCCTGCCGCTCGCTGGCGTTTTTCCGGCGGCGAGTTTGGGCAGGCACAAGGCAGTGGCGTTCTCGGCGGCACGCTCGGCACACACCAGGCGAGCCTGTTTGGCGACGTAC
>JBDTMO010000648.1:0-3543 GCA_039934235.1 bacterium
ACGGTGAACGGTGAACGGTGAACGGTGCGCTGGATGTAAGGCTCCGTGAGTGAAACCGCGACGCAGAGGAGCGGAGGTACGCGGAGAACAACGGCTGTCATCCTGAGCGAGCGTAGCGAGTCGAAGGATCTGCACCTTGTTCTCCTCTGCGACCTCTGCTCCTCTGCGTCCCTCTGCGGTGAATTTTCTGCATCCGTCTGCGGTGAATTTTCTGCGTCCGGTCTGCAATGAATTTTCTGCGCCCTCTGCTTATGGAACCATTAATCCCATCGGAACCTGGTTGATCATGAACGCATACTCGAACGCGATTTCGTGCCACCGGTCGTAACGACCCGACGCCCCGCCATGGCCTGCACCGAGGTTCGCTTTCAGAAGCAGTTGGTTGTTGTCGGTCTTCATGTCCCGAATTTTGGCCGCGAACTTCGTGCCCTCCCAATACGGCACCTGGCTGTCGTTGTACGACACCTCAACCAACATCGCCGGATACGCCTGCTTCCTGACGTTGTCGTAGGGTGAATACTTCATCATGTAGTCGTACGCCGGCTTCTCGTTCGGGTTGCCCCACTCGGTATACTCGGACGTCGTCAGCGGGAGTGTTGCGTCAAGCATCGTGTTCATCACGTCGACAAAGGGCACCGCGGCAATCGCAGCCTTGAACAGTGCGGGACGCATGTTGACGACTGCACCCATGAGCAGCCCGCCCGCGGATCCGCCCTGAATCATCATCCGGTTGGCCGACGTGTACTTGTTCTTCTCGAGATACTCGGCCACATCGATGAAGTCCGTAAACGTGTTCATCTTCTTCATCATGCGACCCGCTTCACGCCACGGCTCACCAAGCTCTCCGCCACCGCGAATGCTCGCGAGTGCGTAGATGAAGCCGCGATCGAGCAGGCTGAGACGGTTCGATGAGAACGTCGGGTCAATCGACGCGCCGTAGCTGCCGTAGGCGTACAGCAGCATTGGGGCGCTGCCGTCCATCGGCGTGCCCTTCTTGAACACGAGCGCAACAGGCACCTTGGTCCCATCGCGCGCGGTGGCCCAGACGCGGCGCGACTCGAACTTTGCTGGATCGTAGTTGTACACGTCCTGTTGCTTGAGCAGCGTGCGGGCGCGCGTGCTCACGTTGTACGCGAAGGTACTTGGCGGAGTGACGAGCGAGTTGTACGTGAAGCGAAGCGAGTCCGTCACGTAGTCCGCGTTCGTGCTCGTGGAGAGCGTGTAAACCGGTTCCGGAGTAGAAATGCGATGGGAGGCGCCGGTCTTCTTGTCGATGACCCGGAGAAAGGTCAGGCCATTCTCGCGCTCCGAGACGACCGCATGTCCCGCGAAGAAATCGACATTCTCGATCTTCACCTTGGGGTTGTGGGCGATGAACGTCGTCCAGTGCGCGCGACTCGGCTGCGCAATTGGCGCGGAGACAACGCGGAAATTCTTCGCGTGGTCGTTGGTGCGAATGTAGAAACGCCCCGCGTCGGCATCGACGGAATACTCGTGCTTCGCTTCGCGCGGGAGCACCAGCGCAAGTGTGCCGTCTGGTGTGTCAGCGGAGAGATAGCGCGCTTCAGCGCTGGTCTTCGCGCCGGCAGTGACGAAGATCATCGACTGGTCGCGTGAGCGGTCCGCGCCCAGGTCGAAGTTCTCGTCCTTCTCTTCATACAACAGCGTGGTTGAATCGGTGCCGGCCTTGTGCCGCCAGAACTTGTCGGAGCGCTTGGTGATGGAATCTTCCGTGGTGACGAAGATGGTGCGATTGTCCTTCGCCCACACTACCGATCCCACGCGTGGCACGCGGTCGCTCAACGTGGCGCCCGTCCGCAGGTCCTTCACGTGCAGCTCGTACTGCCGGTAGCCCGTCGTGTCGACGCTGTAGGCCACGAGGTTGCCATCATCGCTCACGACGGCTGCACCCAGCGAGTAGAAACCATGTCCAACGGCCATCGCATTCACGTCGAGGACACTTTGTTCGGCGCCGCCCGCAACAGGACGCCGCACGAAGTTTGAATATTGCTTGCCCTCGGTCGTGCGCGACCAATACACCCAGTCGCCTTTGCGATAGGGCGCCGTTTCGTCCGTCTGCTTGACGCGCGCCACCATCTCGTCGTACAGCCGCTGTTGCAGCGGCTCGGTGGTCTTCATCACTCCAGCGGTGTACGCGTTTTCCGCTTCGAGGTACTGCCGCACCGTGGGATTGGCCTTGTCGCGCAGCCAGAAGTAATCGTCAGTGCGCGTGTAGCCGTGAATCCTGGACACCGTGGGTTGCTTGGCGGCGACCGGCGGGCGCGAGGCGTCTACAGGCGCTCTGTTTTGCGCGACCTGCGCGGTGAGCGGAATACCGAAAACGCAAAGGAGGAGCGCTTTGGAAATGGCTATGCAGCGCATGCAGACACTCATGAGTGGGGAGATTGAAAACATGCCCGTCCATCAGGAGGTTCGCAAACCCGCGAAGCAGAGAGTGCCGTGCACCATAGAGATCAAGAGCATTTGAACCGCAGAGGGACGCAGAGGGGCAGAGGATCGCAGAGGAAAAAAACCTCCGCGTACCTCTGCTCCTCTGCGTCCCTCTGCGGTAAAACTGGCGAAGCGTCCAAACGTCGATAGATGCCGATCGGTGCCGATCGATGCCCGATCGAGTCTTAACCGCCCTCCGCGCCCTTTACTTCTTCGGATCCAGGATATCGTCGATCCGCTTGATCGCGCCGGCCACGTGAAGCTGCGTCGCACGATCTCCCGCCGACGCGCGCGCACGCAGGTCGCTCCGCAACGTCACCAGCGTACCACGCAGCTGCGACTTCGCGTCGTCGCTGAGCGGAATGCGCACGATGCCGAACTGGCGAAGCTGCGCCGCGAGTGCCGGATTCTCGGGTGGCGGATTGAGCTTGCGCTCGATCTGCGTGAGGTAGTCGCTCTGCAGTTCGCGCCGGAACGCATCGATCGACTGACCCGCATAGATCTCCGACCACACGCCACGACGAACGTCGTCGAGCAAACCAGACAGCGTGTACACGCTAGACTTGTTCGACGCGAGCGCCTCGCCCTCGAGCAGGCGATTCATGCGGCCGTCGTCGAACAAAGCGCCAAGGACGCCAGACTGCGCATTGTTGATGCGATTGATCATGCCGCCCGCCTCGAAACGTCCGGCAATCTCGGGCTTGATCAACCACGTCGGCGTCTTGAAGACGTTGTCGTTGAGGAACTTCACCGCTTCAGCCTGACGGCTCTTGCTCAGCGCGACGTAAACCGGTCCCGTCTGGCTTCCGGACTTGTACTGAACCGTGCCGCCGCCAACAACAGTCGCCACATGGTTGGCTTCGCGAGCCCACTGCCCCACGGTGCGATCGTACACTTCCTTGAGGTCGCTATTGTCCTCGCCCGCCTGCGTCGCCGCGCCAGCGACGTAGCCGACCACACGCTGCAGGTTCTTGAAGCCAAGTGCCGTGGACTTTACGGGATCGCCGTCGCCGACCGCTTCGCTGAGCGTGCCGTAACCACCGAAATCATTGTTCGCCGAGAAACGGAACCAGGGCACGGTGTCCTGAATGC
>JBDTMO010000649.1:0-3541 GCA_039934235.1 bacterium
AGCTTGCCAAAGTGCTGCACATCGACATTGGATGTGGTCAGCCGGGCTTCGTTGTCGTTCCAGCCGGTGCGCCCGTTGTCGTTGTGCTGCGTCGTTACGGAAATACCCTGGGAATTCGAGACCGGGGGATACACCACCGGGGGGTTCGACGCGACACTATCAGCAACGTTGCCCCCGCAGGCAGCGGGCATTGCCAGTGCGAATACCAGACGCAGTCGACTTCTGACCATGAGTTGGCGAAGAGCCGTGTGTTGACCAGAAGGGCGGATGTTGATGATGTAATATGACGCAACGAGGCGTGGCAGGAGGCGACAACCGTTCTCGTGGTGGTGTCGTGCACGGCGAGAGGGAGGCTGTAGGACGTCGGCGATAGTTCCACGATGCAGGACCTCCACATCTTCGCGCCTGCGACGAGGCGGGCAGACTTGCAATGCCTGCGACGTGCGCAAAATGACGTGAGCCCTGCGAAGGAAGGCGCTCGCCGGCCCGCCCCTCGGCCCGTTCGAAAAACGAACGAGGCCACCAAGCGGCGGGTGGCCTCGTTGCTGCGTTCCACGTCAACTCACAGGAGCGCCCTCGCGGTCGGTTACGCGCAACCGGCCGTGAAGGAGAGCCCATCGCATGACGCCTGAGAGCGATCGTCCGCTGCACGCCGCCTGGCGCCCTGGCGACGACGCATCACGACGGCAATGGACCCGATGCCAAGCAGGACCAATCCACCCGTCGCCGGCTCTGGCGTGGAAGTGATCTCGATCGTGCGATCGATGTCGCTGTTTGTGTGCTGCACATTGATGTACGCGACGTTCGGGTCCAGGGGGCTGAAATACAAGCCCGTTGGTTCGGCGCCGCTGGTGCTGAGCGACATCCACCGGCCTATGCTCTCCGCGACGCCGTCACGGTCGTCGTCACGGCCGAACCACACATCGAAACCGGTACCGCCAATGCTTCCGATGTCTTCGGTGAAGTAGATGTTGCCGTAGTAATCGACGGCCATGTTGTCGGGATTGAGAAACCCGGCGCCAACCGCCAAACCCGTGGCGGCGTCGATCGTGGACTGGTCTGCAAACACCTTCAGCGTGGCGGTCGATCCGGCGGTCAACGTCAACGAATAGACTTTGTGCGTATCGGTCGTACCAAAGTAGATGCGTTGCGTCCCGTCACTCAGCGTCTGGATCTCCAGATCTTCCGGCCGGTTGAGGCCTGTGGCGCCGACCGCATCGGCCGCGGCTCGTCCGTCGACGCTCGTGACGTTCCCGATCGTGACAGTGGGAATCCCCGGCAGCGCATTGCCGACCGCATCGGTGATGGGGACCCACGTCGCGCCTCCCGTCCCTTCGAACACGCTACCGTCGCCAACCTTGAGCACCGAGGTCTGTCCGGCGTCGAAGAACGTGGCACCGGAGAGCGGGGTTGCCGACGTGTACCTGTAGATGGCGCCGCCGTTGAACTCGTCGACGAAGTACAGGTTGTTCGCCTCGTCGAAGACGAGTCCTTCATGCGCGACGCGAGGCAAGACGCTGCGCTGCACGAAGTTGACGGAGGCCGGAGCGGCGAGTGGGTTGGTCACTTCAAACAACCGGCCCTTGGTGCTGCCTGCGCCCCATGATTCTTCCGCCGTCAAATACGTTCCCCACGGCGTCCATCGTGAGGCGTCGCCGTTCACGAACCCCTGCGCGCCTTCTGCGACGATGGTCACAGACTGACCGGTGATGAGATCGAGCCGCTTCACGCCGGCTGCTCCAGTTTCGTAGGGAGAGAACAGGTACCGGCCCGCCTGCGGGCCGTTCTCATTGAGCGTGATCATGTCCCAGTTGTCGCCGAGCTTCACGCCACCGTTCAATGCGCTGCGGTCGTTCGCGGCGATGGTTCGCTGCAGGAACGAGTGCGACGAAAGGAGAAGCGGCGCCGCCTCCGGGAGCGAACCGCCGAGCACTGAAGCGGGAAGCGGCGTGAAGGTGTTGAACTGGGCGTGAGCTTCCCTGGCGCCGCCCAGCGCGAGAACTGCGATTGTCAGCAGGGCCGCCGTACGGCGTGAACCGCGTGACGTCCAACCAGGACAGCCTGCCGGCGAAGCGTGATGTCCGACGTGGTGCATACGACCTCCCTGAAGCGTTGAGTTCGAACGACTCGAGCACACGCGTCAAAGCAGCGCAGCAGATTCGCCGACGGGAGTGGGATCACATGACCGTTACCGAATCGATCGCCTTCGCTGTCAGTGTCCGATCGGTAATGAAACAATGCTCTACAGGCCGGACCTGGAGCATTAGAGAAACGGGAGGGCACGCGCTGATGCTGCAGATCAACGGGGAACGACATCTGGACGAGCGCGAGCATGGTGTTCTTCACGAGCTTCTACACGGGCCTGGGTCATGAGACGTCGACCACAGCTGTCCCAATGAACACCGGCGACAGCTCGCCGAAGTCGTGGCGCTCGCGCAGGATGCCGACGTCATCGTGCTCGCAATTTTCAGTCGACAAACAGCGGGCTGAAATACCGAGGCCCCGTCCGGAATCCGGACGGGGCGTTTCACATTCTGCGCCGGAGGAGAGTGCCGGCTCGCACACTCGCAACGAGAAGTGGTGCCTAGTTCTTGCGCGCACGGCGACGGGCCATGGGAACGAGGCCCAGCAAGCCTGTGCCAGGAAGCACGAGCGAGGCTGGCTCCGGCGCTGCGGTCACGGCATGATACGAGAAGTCGTCGATCAGGACGTAGTCGAACGCGCTGGAGTTGTACGCGTTGAGCGTGAGATCGGCGTACGCGATGCCCGGCGCTGCGATACCGGTGTAGTCGACATATCCCGCGCTGATGTTGTCGTAAGGCGTGCTGTAGCTCGCGATCAGATTTCCGCCGATATCGTAAGCGGCGAGCGTCGACGGACCCGTATCAGCCGCGCCATACGAAAAGCCGAACGCGGTCGTGGGTGTTGCGAACGAAAAACGCAGGCTTTGCGTGGCACCGCCATTGTTGTGCACGTAGAGTCCGGAGGTTCCATACAGACTGGAAACGTGTTGTCGATTCCGAACTGCCCACTGGAAGCAGGTCAGGACATCGAATGCCGATTCATCGCACGCCGATCAGCGTCACGTAACTGGCTGCATCGAGGGATATCTGCGCGCGTCCGCTCTCGACCGGTATCGCCGTTCCTTCCTTCATCGCCCGCTCTGCGTTCGTGACCCAGACGCGCAGTGACCTCACGCCTTGGGGAATGCCCGTGATCGTCGCGGGTCGGGAGGCGCCATTGTTCACGAGATGCAGAGAAAGGCTACCCTCCCCCAGGTTGCCGAGCGCGGCGCAGCTGATGGGGCGATTGCATTGCATGGGCAGGTGATGCACACGCTCGGGGGTCGACGCAAGCTGCTTGAGGTTCCAGAAGCGCTGCGTGGGCCTGAGCGCGGTGGTGTCCCCGTACACGCCGCCGCCAGCGAGCAGCGAATAGTCAGATGTGAGCTGCCACTGGAGAATCGACTTCGGCTCGGACAGTGCGAGCATGCGCACGTAGAGCTCGATCTCCATCAGCGCGAACTCCGGCTCGAGGAAGA
>JBDTMO010000650.1:0-3536 GCA_039934235.1 bacterium
CGATGAGGCACGTCGTCCTCGTTCTTCCACGTAACGCGCTCGCCCTTGGCAATCTCGATGATCGTGGGGCTGAATGCGAAGTTGGCGATCGTCACGACTCCGTGCTGCGCTGACGCTGCTGGAGCGCCCGACGACGGAGCGCTCTTCCGCGCCGCTTCTTCACCCGCGGCCATTGCCGCGACAGGCGATTCGCCAGACAGACTTTCGTCGACGATTGCCAGATGCTTGGCATGCGCGAGGTAGCGAACCTTCGTGATGCCAAGGACGTCACGCAGTTGGTTGGCCGGTACGACGAGTGGGCCCGGTGCCGGCGCGGTGCCCGGACGTGGTTGCGGAAACGCCGTCGAAAGCGCCGTGTGAAACGTCACGTGCCCCTCGACCTTCTGCATGGTCTGATGGATGTGACCGTTGAGCACCGTTACGGAACCGAACTTCTTGAGGTAGGCGAGCGCGCGTGCACCGTCTTCGGTGCCCCATCCCCACGTTGGATAAACGGACCACAGTGGCACGTGCGCAAACACCACGATGGGCGTACTGCTCGTCAGGTGCTTGACGTCCTTCTCGAGCCACTCGAGTTGATCGGCACCAAGTGTGCCGAGTCCGCCGGCCTTGAGATCGAATACGTTGACGAGGCCGATGAAGTGCACGCCACTGTGATCGAAGCTGTACCAGCCACCGGAGTTGCCAGCGCGCTGTGTCTTCCTGCCGTATCGCTCGAGGTAGCTCGCCCCGTTATCCGTGCCGACGTCGTGCTCACCGGGAACGAAGAACACGTCCTTCGTGCGGGAATCGCGCAACACTTGATCCGCGGTGTCGAACTCGGACGGCTTGGCGAGCTGGCTGATGTCGCCGGTATGCAGGAGAAACGAGGGCGCGACTGGTAGCGCGTTGATCTTCGCGATCGCTGCCTGCATCGTCGCCGTGACATCGGCGTTTGCCGCCTTGTTGAACCCAATGTGGCTGTCGCTGATCTGGACGAAGAACAGTTCGTCCTTCGCCGGCCGTTGCGCGCCGATGACGTGGGACTTTGGCACGCCACCGCTGATGGTCCAGAGCAGGCCAGTGCCTGCCCACGCCATGCAGGAAAGAAAACCGCGACGGTCTACGTCGTCGGCGAGAAGTGAGCGTTCGGCTTCTGGTTCGTGACTGTCGGACATGAGGGGTCGCGGACGGAGGGGAAATCTGGAGGTCTCAAGGCTAGACCCACCTGTCCGCGACTTTATTCCCTCAAACTTTATGTCGCCCGGATTGCCTGCTCGAGCCTGGGAAGCATGCGCGCGATCGCCTCCGGCGACACCGCACCGACGGACAGGCGATACCAACCAGTGTCCTCGGTAACACCAAACGCCTGAAAGGGCACAATGGCCACGCCGGCAGCTTTCAAGAGGTATTGGCGCACGTCCTCGTCTGTCTCCAGACGCTGGCCGTCTGGCGCGTGGCGGCCTCGCAACGAAAAGCGCGCACTCAAGTAAATCGCGCCCTCGGGAACGAGTACTTCGATGGGCAGGCCTGCGTCGCGCATTGCAGCGAGTCCATCGTGAAGCGCATCGAGACGCTCGCGCAAACCGCAGATCATTTGCGTGCGATAGCTGCGCATTGCGTCGACATCGCCAAGCAGCGACGCGACCGCACCTTGCTCCGCCTTGGGAGCCCACGCGCCAACGTGGCCGAGTAGGCCGCTCATTGGGCCGGCGACGTCGATGGGTGCGACGATCCAGCCGACACGAACACCCGTCGCGGCGAACGCCTTGGAAATTCCGTCGACGTACACGGTGTACGGCGCAACCTCCGGGCATACGGCGATTGGATGGACGTGCTTGGTGTCGCCAAACGTGAGCGTCCAGTACACCTGGTCGTACATCAGGTACAGCGGGCGCTCGTCGGCGCTGCGACGCGCATTTTCCTCGACCACCAACTCACAGATCTCGCGGAGTGCGTCGGCGGTAAACGTCGTGCCTGATGGATTCAGCGGCGAGCAGAGCGCCAGGAGTCGCGCGCCGCGTACCGCGGTGGCGAGCGACTCGCGCGTTGGCAAGAACTTCGACGCCGCGTCACACGACACCTGGATGCCCTCGGCATCAAGCAGATGGACGTAGTGATTGTTGTTCCACGACGGCGTCGGATAGACCACCGTGTCGCCCGGATCGAGCAAGGCGCGATAGGTGGCGTAAATGCCCGGGCGCGAACCCGCCGTGACGATTACCGAGGCGAGGTCCGGCGTGAACCCGAGCTCGCGCTGGTAGAGTGCGCGGATGGCCTCGCGCAGCGGGAGGGTTCCGTCCGACGGCGGGTAATTTGTTTCGCCGCGCCGAAGTGCTTCCACGATGCCGGTCTCGAGCGATTCCGGAATGCGGAACTCGGTTGGGCTGAAGTCACCGACGGTGAGATTGCAGACGTCGCGTCCGCTAGCGACGATTGCGCGTACGTCGGCGGCGATCTTGAGAATCTCGGAGCCGACCAATGAGCCGGCGATGGCAGACACCCGCGCTCCGCGTGCCTGCACGCCGGTGTCAGTGCCTGGTGCTTCGTGTGTTGTGGTGGCCATGGCTCAAGATACAACGGATTGTCGTCCTTGCGGAGACTGTCATCCCGCACTCGCGAAGCGGGTGTCGGGATCTACCATCTCGGCGCTGTCATTCGACTCAGTGGTCATCCGTCCGGGGCGCACCATGGATCCGTGCCTACCATGGAGCAATCCGTGGGCATCCGCCAAATCCGTGCAAATCCGCGTTCGAGTCGTTGACCCCGTCGCCAAAGTGTTGTGGCCGGTTGAAACCGACTGAACGCGGATTTACGCGGATGTGGCGGATCGACGCGGATCCTCGGCTACGGCTCCACTGTTCGCGCGCCTCCTTGCACCACCTGTCGTCCAGAACAAGCGAAGGCGCTGCACTTGCTCGTTACCAAGCACATGCTCAAGCAATTCTACCCTTGCACCCTCGCGCATTCGGGCCACAGATTCGCGCCATGACTACTCGTCGAGATTTCCTGACCACGCTCGGGCTCACGCTCGGCGTCGCCCCCATCGTGCGGGCGCTCGGAACCGGAAGCGTTGCGCGCACGTTGCCGCACATTGGGATCCAGCTTTACACGCTGCGAACCTTGATGGAGAAAGACCTGGACGGCACGCTCGCCAAGGTTGCCGGCATCGGATACAAGGAGGTCGAGTTTGCCGGTTATTTCGGGCGAACGCCGGCACAGATCCGGGCGATTCTCAAGACCAATCACCTGACGTCGCCGTCGTCGCACATCCCGTTGCCAGCGTCGGACGATGCGTGGAAGAAGGCGCTCGACGACGCGAAGGCGACCGGTCACGAATGGGCTGTGCTGCCGTGGTTGGACGAGGCGCACCGAAAGGACTGGGCGCAGTTCGCCGACAAGCTCAATTCCCTCGCGGCGATGGCGAAGAAGGCGGGGCTCAAGTTCGCCTACCACAACCACGATTTCGAATTCGCGAAGTTCGAGAACGGCACCGTGCTCGAGATGCTGCTCGCGAAGACCGATCCGAAGCTCGTGGATTTCGAAATGGACATCTA
>JBDTMO010000651.1:0-3529 GCA_039934235.1 bacterium
CGCCGAACACGTACGACGCCATCGCGGGCACGTACGTGAGCGCGAGCACCAGTGAGCCAATCACTGCGGCGCAGACGGTAAATGCCATCGGCCGGAACATGCGTCCCTCGATGCCCTCGAGCGTAAAGATCGGGATGTACACCGCCACGATGATCGCGACGCCAAACACAATCGGCCGACCAACCTCGAACGCCGCGCGGCGCAATACGTCCTGTCGCGCGGTCGCTGTACCGCGTTCCATGCCGATACGTCGCACGAAGTTCTCGACCATGACGACCGACGCATCCACAATGAGGCCGAAGTCCAACGCACCAAGACTCATCAGGTTGGCCGACAAACCGAACTTCCGCATCGCGAGAAAGGCGATGAGCAACGAAAGCGGAATGACGGATGCCGTCAGAAGCGACGCCCGCGCGCTGCGAAGAAAGAGAAACAGGATCGCAATGACGAGCAGCGCACCTTCCAGCAGGTTCCGAAAGACCGTGTGCGTGGTCCGCGTCACCACCTCGCCCTGATCATAGAAGGGGCGAATGTGAATGCCCCTGGGCAACAGCGGCTGGATTTCCGCCAGCCGCTTCGTCACGCGATCCACCACCTCTCGGCCATTCGCTCCCTTGAGCATCTGGACCACGGCGGAGATGGCCTCGCCGCGCCCATCACGCGTGACAGCGCCAAACCGCGGTCGTGGTTCGATCGTAACACGCGCGACATCACGGATGCGTACCGGAGTTGCTCCGCGGGTGGCGAGGACGACGTTGGCGATATCCGTCGTGTCGCCCACTCGGCCCAGCCCTCGCACCGTGTAGCGCTCGCCGCGGTCCTCAACGTAACCGGCACCGAAATTCGCATTGTTGTTCGCGAGCGCTGTCTTCACGTCCTGGAGCGTAAGCGCATAGCCGGCGAGCTTGGCAGGATCCGCGCTGACTTCGAACTGCTGCAGCATGCCGCCCCACGAATTGATGTCGGCAACACCTGGCAGCGTGCGAAGGAGCGGCTTGATCGTGTACTCCTGGATATTCGTGAGACTGATGAGCGCCGCGCTATCTGTCTTTGCGCCTGCCGCAGCGATCACGCCCGTGTCGGCCTCCACCAGATATTCGAACACCTCGCCCATCGCGGTGGCGGGCGGCCCCATCATCGCCACCGCGCCCATCGGAAGCTGAGCCATGGCGTCCTGCATACGCTGCTGTACTTGCGCGCGCGCGAAGTAGAGGTCGACGTCGTCGTCGAAGGTGACTGTCACAACTGAAAGCCCCACCTTCGAGATGGAGCGCACACCTTGTGTGCGAGGGAGGCCGAGCATCGCGACCTCCATCGGATAGGTGACTTGCTGCTCGGTCTCGACTGGCGAGAGACCGGGTGCCGTTGTCATGACGATGACGGCGTTGGGCGTAAGATCCGGAAACGCGTCGGTCGTGAGCGTCGCGAAGGCCCACATGCCGGCGGCAGCCACGACAAGTGTCGCGACGATGACCGCCACGCGATGACGAATCGCGCCGGCGATGATGCGATCGATGAAGGTGCCCATGGAGGTCACTTCACATCTCCATCTTGGGCATCGTCCCCTTTTGGAACTCTGCCTTTACCGCGAATGCTCCGGCGCTCACCACGATATCACCTGCGAGCAGTCCACGCGTTACTGACACGCGACCGCCACTCCTCGCGCCAATTTCTACCTCTCGTTGCTCGAATCGCGCGCCGCCCTTCCCGTCCGGATGTGCGATGAAGACAGTTGGCTTTCCCTGAATGAGTTGCACCGCGTCGTCCGGAATCAGAATCGCGGGAACCAGCGGGCCACCGTCGACGAACACGGTCGCGAGCATCTCGGATTTGAGTCGGCCTGTCGCATTCGATACCACACCGCGAACGGCAAGTGTCCGCGTCTCTGGCTCGAGCCCCGCACCCACGGCGTCGATGCGCGCCGTAAACGATTCGGCCGGGTACGCGGGGACCGTAAAACGGAGTACGCCGCCTTTGGCGAAGAGTGACGAGAGCTGCTCGGGGGCTTTCACCTGAAGCCAGAGGCTCGACGGATCGGTAACGACGACAAGTGGTGATCCTGCTTCGACGACGGCGCCGGGTTGCGCACTGCGCGACAGCACTACGCCTGCCATTGGTGACGGAAGCACGACTTCGCCCGACGTACCCGCGCCAAGTGCGCCAAGTTGCGCGGCGGTCGATCGCGCGCGATGAAGCTCGGCTTCGCCTTGAGCGAGTGCCGCACGCGCCTGCTCATCGTCCGCAATCGCGCGCTCGTAGTCCTGACGAGGAATCGCCTTGATGGCGAGCAACCGTTCCGCGCGCGCATGTGCGCTCGCGGCGTACTGCGCCTGTGCTCGGCGAGAGGTCACCTCCGCGGTGGCCTTCGCGACGTCCGACTGCGCCATCCCCGCATCCGTGCTGAGCATCGTCACTAGCGCTTGACCACGACTGACGCGATCACCTGGCTGGACGCGCACGGCGGTGACACGTCCGCGACCGGGCGCACTGAGACGCTCCGTGCGGTCTTCGTTCACGGTGAGTGTACCGGGAATCGTTGCGCTGCCCGCCGAGCTTCCTACTGTGACTGCGCTCCATCGCACGCCGCCGTGTTGTATTTGCGCGGCCGTAAAGGCGAGTGATGCCGGCGAGGCTGGAGCGTCGGCTCCTGCTGGACGTTTCTCGACGCCCTCCTGACTCGATTCCTTCCGTCCGCACGCAACTCCGCCGAGCGTCAACAACAGGAATGATGCGCGATGCATGGCGCGACGCGCGCGCATTGAAGTGTGTTTCATCATCATCGTGTGGGTGCCGCCGCAAGTGGAAGCGACGAGAACAGGTCGTGTCCCGACGCAACGAGGAGCGTGAGGACGCTCTGGTGCTGCGCGAAGAGCGTTCGGTAAAACGTCATCCGTGCGTCGCCCCAGGCTCTGGCGGCGTCCATTACCTGAAGCAGCGGCACTGCGCCTTCGCGATACGCGCCAAGCGTTATGCGACGACCCTCATCCGCTCGAGCGAGAAAGCTCTCGTCGCCGCCACGCGACAGTCGCGTTGTACTCTCGGTGAGGATTCGCGCAGCTTCGAGCGCGCCGCTGACTTCTGCCGCGGCCATGCGTTCTCGATTCACGACTTCGTAACCGGCCGCATCGCGCTCGGCGGTCGCGCGACGAATCTCACCGCGATTGGTGTCGAAGAGTGGAATCGGCAGCGCGAAGCCGGCGATCATCGATGTCGTGCCGGCCATCTGCTTGGTGCCGATCGTCGCGCCAAGCTGACGAACGATCGATCGTTGCTCGGCAGTGATTCCAGCGGAGGCGGCATCGAGTCGTTCGCGGGCTGCCTGCACGTCTGGTCGCGCAGCCGATGCCGGGATTGCATCGGCATCGTCGAACGCAGGAAGAGCGAGGGGCGCGTCGTCGAGTGCTACTCGCAGCGAAGCGGTGCGCGCGCGGCCGGAACTGCCAAGGAAGGTCGAGAGTTCGGCGCGTGCTTGCGCGAGCTCTGCCTCCTGCATAGACGCATCAGCGGTGGCGCGGTCGCGCTCGAGCCC
>JBDTMO010000652.1:0-3519 GCA_039934235.1 bacterium
CGATCGAGTTCCACTCGCTGAGCAAGACGTACAACATGACGGGATGGCGGTGCGGGTGGGCCGTGGCTCGTCCCGAGGTCGCGGCCGCGCTCGCAAAGGTGAAGTCGTTTGTCGACACCGGGCAGTTCATGGCGGTGCAGGCCGCTGGCGTTGCCGCCCTCGAGAGCTGGGAAACGTTCGTCCCGAAAAACGTCGCCATCTTCAAGGAGCGACGCGACGCGTCCGTCGCAGCGTTCCGCGCTGCCGGCTTTGCGTGCGAAGTGCCACTCGCGACCATGTATCTCTGGATCAAGCTTCCCGAAGGCGTGCCGTCCACAACCTTCGCGGATCGACTGCTCGACGAGGAAGGGGTGGTCGTCATGGCAGGCTCGGCGTTTGGTGCCGGCGGAGAGGGATTCTTTCGGATCTCCTTCATTCAGTCCCCTGCACGCATCGCCGAAGCGGCGCAACGGGCCGGTCGCGTGCTGGCAAGCATGACGGTAGGCGCCGCCTGATGAAGAGACGTCGCGAACCGGCTCCGCTGCTGCTGTCTATCGCCATTCACGTTGGCGTAGCCTTCGCGATTCTGAACGCGGCATTCCACTACGATTTCTCCAGTCTCTCCGCGCCACACGCTCCGTCACCACCACCACCGGAGAAGATCGCGTACTTCAGCGTTGCCCCACCAGGTGGTGCGCCCGGGGCCCGCGACTCACTGGGTCCGGCCGCAAAGGCAACGCAGCCGTCGCGTGGACTGGTGGCGCCGGTGCGCGTACCCGATGCCATCGCACCGCCAGCGCCACCCACTGCTGGAACCCCGGGTGGCGTTGTTGGGGGGCGCGGGCGAGGGGGAGAGGTCACCGCGACGACGGGAATTGTCCCCGGCGACCCCGACCCACGACTCTCGAACGACCCGCACGAATTCTTTCCCGCGCCAAAGACGCACGCCGAGCGTGTGGACAGTGCCGTGCGCGCGAGCATTTATGCGTACAACGATTCGGTGGCGAAGGCCCGCGCACTTGCTGGCAAGGCGCCTGGCGACTGGACGTACGAAGGAAAGAACGGCCAGAAATGGGGCATCGACGGCAACAAGATCTATCTGGGCAAGTTCGCAATTCCAAGCGCCGTGCTCGCCGCGCTGCCGCTCCGAATTCAAGGCAACCCAGGCGAAACGATCTCTGACCGACTCGTCACATCGCGTCGCGCCGACCTGCTCCTGCACGCGGACGCGGCGTTTCACGACGACGAATTCAAGACGGCGGTAAAACGAATTCGTGAGCGGAAGGACAAGGAGCGCGCCGAGAAAAAGAGCGCGGACGAGAACAAGCCACTGCCCGCGAACCCCGACATCATTCCCTAGCGCAAAAAAGAGCAGGTCCTCCGGTCGCTCAAAACCATCGAGCGCCAAAGGACCTGCTCTCCCAATTGTTGGCTAGTTGATACTGGCGTCTGCTTGAACTGGCAGGTTGGGCTGCTGCACCTGCTCCATGAACGGACGGAACACGCCGCACACGACGCCGAGCACAGCGAAGTCGTCCTTGGGTCCGACCTCGATGGCGCGATCCGAATCATTCGCCGGTTCGAGAACGATCGTCGCGCCACGGTGCGTGAGCGTCTTGATGGTCGCGTCCTCCCCGAGCCGAGCCGCGACAATGTCGCCGTCCTTGGCGCGCGTGGATGGCGACACCAGCACGTAATCGTCCGCAAAAATTCCTCGGCCGATCATGGACTCACCCTTGATCCGCAGGAAGAAGACGTCGTCGCTGGGAAGGAACCGGCGGTCCATCGTGAGGTAGCCGAGCCGGTGGTCGGGGAGCAGTGCGGGCTCGCCGGCATGCACCCGTCCGTAATACGGCACGGGTTGCGTACTTGCCTGTCCCGATTGCCCAACAATTCGCACACCGCGTGAGCGTGACTGGTCGCGCTCGATGAACCCCTTTTGCGAGAGCGAACCAAGCAGGTCGCTGACCGTCTTGGTCGACTTGATGCGAAATTTCTTCGCAATCTCGCGAATGCTGGGTTGATACGTGTTCTCCGCGAGGAAATCGATCAGGTAGTGGTATACCCGACGTTCCAGCGGCGTCAGCGGCTCCGTCATGGTGCCTCGCTGGCATCACAAATGTGTGGTCGAGTACCTGCCACGGTCATCGACATCCCGGCAAATGTACTCCGCGTGGCGTAACACGCAACACCAAATTCGCCATCGCCTAGCTCCCTTAGCTCCCTGAATTTACCACCACGAGCGCAGCATTGATCCGTGCCAACGACCGGGCCCGTCCCAAAATCATCAAGACGTCAAAGATTCCTGGACTGGCGGTTTGCCCCGTGAGCGCCACGCGAAGCGGCTGAAAAATCTTGCCTGCCTTATCACCAAATCCCAGCCGCTCGGCGACTGTGCGAAGCGCCTCTTCCATCGCGGGGGACTCCCAGTGTGACACCTCGCTGAGCGCGTCACGAACCCCACCAAGAATCGTCGCGGTACCGGTTCGGTCCTTCCACTGCTTGGCGACGGCATCTGCGTCGAATTCGATGTCGTCACGCAGGTAAGGCACGGCCTGATGCACGATGTCTTCGACGGTGCGCGCTCGGATCTTGAGTAATTCCAATAACGCAAGAAACCACTCACTCCGGCCAACAAGGTCTGCCTCGGTCGCCAGGCCAGCCGCAACGAGAGCGGGCGTTACTCGGGCCACCAGTTCATCCACTGGAAGCAATTGAAGGTGCTGGCCGTTCATCCACTCGAGCTTCTTCGTGTCGAAGATCGCGGCCTTCTTCTGCAGCCCCTTCGTGTCGAACAGCTCGATCATCTGCGGCACGGTCATGACCTCGATGTCATTGCCGGGCGCCCAGCCCAGAAGTGCGAGGAAGTTCAACATCGCGCCAGGAAGAATGCCCAGGTGCTGATAATCGCCGACAGCCGTGGCGCCATGACGCTTGCTCAACTTCTTGCCATCCATGCCGTGAATCATCGGCAAGTGCGCGAACTGCGGCAGCTCAGCGCCGAGTGCACGGTACAGCATGATCTGCTTCGGCGTGTTGGAGATGTGATCGTCACCGCGCATGACGAGTGTGATGCGCATGGCGATGTCGTCGCTCACGACGGCGAGGTTGTAAATCGGAGTTCCGTCGGTGCGAAGCACGATGAAGTCTTCGATGTCCTTGTTCGGGAATGAAATGGTCTCGTGGACCATGTCGTCCCAACTCGTTGTGCCATCGGGCGCGCGAAAACGAACGGTGAACGGCATTCCGTCTGCGACGCGGCGCGCAATGTCCGCGAGATCTAGTTGATCGCATCGCCGATCGTACTTGAATGCCTCACCTTTTGCCTCGGCAGCTGCGCGTCGCTCCGCGAGCTCTTGCTGCGTGCAGAAGCAGCGGTACGCCGTGCCATTGTCAAGCATACGCAGTGCGTCCGCGCGATGCCGTTCGAGGTTCGCGCCTTGATGGACGACGTCTTCGTCCCACGCAAGGCCGAGCCACGACAAGCCCTCGAAGATGGCGCGCGTGCTGTCGTCCGTGCTGCGCGCCTTGTCTGTGTCT
>JBDTMO010000653.1:0-3519 GCA_039934235.1 bacterium
CATCCGGCGACACAAAAGCGCCGCCGATGCAGTTCTGCACTTCGGCGTATTTCATAGGTCAAGATGTGAAGTGAGCCACAGCGGGGCAAGGACGGTACGAGTGGCTCAGTTCGTACCGGAACAACTGCGGCAGACGTCGTTTTACGGGTCGACGACCGGGTTGCTATCTGGAGTAGTCACAGAGTTCCGACCGGTGGTCTGCGCGCGATCAGCCAGCGATTGGCACAACGCCGAGAGTCGATGTCGCTCCAATGGCAGCGTGAGATCGGCGAGCACTGCGCGTTGCAGGGCCGGAAGCAGCGCAGTGGGCGGTTGCGACGCGACGCGATAGAGGATTCTCGCCCCACCGGGCGCAACAGGCATGGCCAGCAGCTCGCCACCCACACTGCTCGCGATTTCCCTGTCGACAACGAGCACCAGCGGGGAACGCGCGGCGGAAAGCTCGCGCGCCTCAGCGAGTGAGGCAACCACGGCCAACCGGTGGCCAAGCCCGCCGAGGGTTTGTGCCAAGCCTTCGAGCAGCGCGGAATCGGTGCCCACCAGCATCACATACGCCATCGAATGTCGCACTCCGTCTCGGTCGTCCTCGTGACGCCGCAATTGGCCGCGTCATTTCGTACACCGTACGTCGGCACCGCAGCTTCAATGCCGCGCAGAATTGCTCACGATAGGCCAGAAAACAAAACGCGCGTGACGAGCCACTCAACCACCTGCAATCCGAAATACGCAACAATCGGCGTAATGTCCACCATGCCCAAAGACGGAATAAGCCCTCGAAGCGGACGCAACATCCACTCGGTGGCCCCATAAGACCACCGCAACCAGCGCGAAGCGCCAGCGCGAGGGAACCACGACGAAATCACGCGAATGAGCAGCGCGAATTGAAGAAAAGCGAAGGTCCAGCGGACGACGAGAAAAAGAAAGCCCAGCCCGCCTAACGCAGTGGCAGAAATTGCCTGTCGCACAAGTCCAGCAACTATGTCGAGCGCGGCCAACAGAAGGGCGCCAGCCACAACGTATGCCACTAACGCCCATATCGGCGTCGCTGACGGATGTCCTCCCGCGCGAACAACCTGGCGCTCGATGCCGCCCAGCCGCGGATCGACCCGTCCGCGGAGAAAGCGCGCGAGGCCATTGAACGGGCTAATGCGGCGCGTCCGCGCGGCCCAGTCCGCCACCGCAACCGCACCGAACACGATGCCGACGCCGAGCAGCGCTGAGCGAAGGAGTGCGGTTACCGCCGCGAGTGCGTCGAGCACTTGGATCATGAGGCAAAGCTGTTGTTAGGGATTAAGTGCTACAAGGGACCGCCCTTGAATTTACGCTCCCGCGACTTCTATTACTCCAAATGCCAACCTCTCCCGACGCACGACGCTATTGGCTCGTGAAATCCGAGCCCGATGTCTTCTCGTTCGACGACTTGCTCGCGAAACCGAAGCAGACCACTCATTGGGACGGCGTACGGAATTACCAGGCGCGCAACACCATGCGCGACGGGATGAAGAAAGGCGACCTGGTCTTCTTCTACCACTCGAGCACCGACCCAGCAGAAATCGTCGGCATCGCCGAAGTCGTTCGCGAAGCCTACCCGGACAGCTCCGCCTTTGATCCCAAGGACTCGCACTTCGATCCGAAGAGCAAGCTCGAGTCGCCGACGTGGTTCATGGTCGACTTGAAAGCGGTGGAAAAGCTCCCGCGCGGGCTGTCGCTTGCCGAGCTGCGCGGCGTAAAAGGCCTCGAGGGCATGACGCTTCTTCAAAAAGGCAGCCGACTCAGCGTGCAGCCGGTCACTGCCGCGGAGTGGAAGATCATTACCACGCTGGCTGGCAAAAAAGCGCCCTCGTAAGGAATTCGTCCTCAGTTCGCCCCGGCACGCGTCACCGGAGCAGCAGCCACACGCCGCTCACCGTTCCAACGACGACTACTGCCCAGCGCACGTACTGCTGTGAGACGCGCTGCGCACCCGTCGATCCCAGGTACCCGCCGGCCATCGCGGCCACGGCCATGGTCAGTGCCACCGGCCAGTCCACGATTCCGCTGAGCGCAAAGCTGACCGACGCGACGAGGTTCATGCAGAAGCCGCCCCAATTCTTCAGGCCGTTCATGCGATGGAGGTTCGTGAACCCCATGAAGCCGAGCGCGGCGAGCATCAGGATGCCGATGCCGGCGCCGAAGTAGCCTCCGTACACACCGATGGTGAACTGCCAGCCAAGCAGTATCGGCGACGGGCCCGCCTTCGTCAGCGTCTCGTCGTCGATGGTGGTGGTATGATGTCGCCGGATCCATGGCAGTAGCGGGCGCTGCACCACGAACAGCGCAGTGGCGCCCAGCACCAGCCACGGCACGACGTGGCTGAAGATCGAACCTGGCGTGTGCAGCAGCAGCCATGCGCCCAGCGTGCCGCCGAGCAGCGAGGGCAACATGAGTTGGATGGCCCACTTGCGTGCTCCGTCCAGCTCCCCACGATAGCCATGCATGCTCGTGAGCGCTCCGGGAAGGAGCGCCACCGTGCTCGTCGCGTTCGCGGCAAGCGGTGAGAGCCCTGCGGCCACGAGCGCGGGGAACGTCATGAGCGTCCCGCCACCGGCAATCGCATTCATGATCCCGCCGACGAACGCTGCCGCGGCGGCGATGACGAGTCGTCCGATTGGTAAACTGATATCTGCAACGGCCGAGGTGAGATCTCCCGCTGGAGACGGGAAAATAAGCAGGGCCCATCAGTTTTGGACGCCGCCGCGTAGCCTTCATGCGAATTACATTTCGTCCGACGGAGCGCGCGCTTCGCCGCAGCTGCAATTCAATGGAGATCGGAAATGGCCAACACGGAGTCGAAGGCCGCGGGCGCATCAGCAGATGGATCGCTCGACATCACAGACACACGCACCGGGACGACGTACCACATCCCCATCATGCCTCCCGCCACGGAAGGCGACACCGCCATCCGTGCGATGGACCTTCGTCCAATCAAGGTCGACAAGGACGAGTTCGGGTTGATGACGTACGACCCGGCGTTCATGAACACCGCATCGTGCAAGAGTGCCATCACCTTCATCGACGGCGACAAGGGCATCCTGCGCTATCGTGGATACCCCATCGAACAGCTGGCCGAAAAGGCGAGCTTTCTCGAAGTCGCGTGGCTTCTTCGCAATGGCGAGTTGCCCACCCAGCCGCAGTACGACGACTGGTCGCACCAGATCACGTATCACACGTACGTGCACGAGAACATCAAGACGTTCTTGCAGGGCTTCCGCTACGACGCGCATCCGATGTCGATGCTGTGCAGCACCGTCGCGGCGATGTCGAGCTTTTATCCCAACGCAAAGAACATCCACGACCCGGAAGAGCGCCACATCAGCATCGTCCGGCTGCTCGCCAAGCTGCCTACGCTCGCGGCGTTCTGCTTCCGGCACGTCAAGGGACTGCCCTTCATCTATCCCGACAACGACCTCGGGTACGTCGAGAATTTCCTGTCGATGGTCGCGCGGATGACGGAGCCGAAGTACGAAGGCAATCCGATCT
>JBDTMO010000654.1:0-3517 GCA_039934235.1 bacterium
TCAACTGGCGGACCGTCATCACCGAGCTAAGAGGAACCATCTCGTGCCGCGCGTTTGGGACCTCGAGCTGCCCAATGCCGTCGGCGTTCGCACGGAATGGGGCGTCCGCCTGCGCCACCACGCGATATGTGCGGCCGAACTTGGTGAAGTCATTGACGTACGCCGACCCCAGATAGACTTGCAGGGTCTGGAACACATCGGTGAGCGCGAGACCCTGCCGTTTCACCTTCTCGCGATCGACGTCGACCGAGAGTTGCGGCACGCTGGTTTGAAAACCGGTGAACATGCCCGCAAGCTCTGGTGACTGGTACGCCTTGGCGAGCAACTCCTTTGTGGCCTTGTCGATTTCCGCTTCACCCAACGAGCCGCGATCTTCGAGCACCATCTTGAAGCCACCGACGGTGCCGAGCCCCTGCACGGGCGGCGGCGGGAAGATCGCGATGAATGCATCCTGAATCGATCCGAACTCCTGATTCAGCGCAGCAGCGATTGCGGGTCCGTAGCCTTCCTTGCCCTCGCGATCCTTGAAGTCCTTGAGACCAAAGAACACGATGCCTGAGTTGGGGCTGTTGACGAAGCCGTTGATTGAAAGGCCCGGAAACGCAATCGCATTCGCCACACCCGGATGCTTGAGACCGATCTCACCCATCCGCTTGATCACGGACTCCGTCCGATCGAGCGTTGCTGCGTCTGGCAGCTGGGCGAAGGCGACGAGATAGCCCTTGTCCTGCGTCGGCACGAAGCCGGTGGGAACGCGCGCGAAGCCAACGCCCGTCAGCACGATCAATCCCGCATAGAGCGCGAGTGCGATGCCGCTCTTCCGAATGACTCCAGTTACGCCTCGGCCATAGCTCTCGGACGCGCGCGTGAAGAAGCGATTGAACGGGCGGAAGATCCAACCAAAGAGACGCTCGATCAGTCGCGACGGCGCATCGGGTGCTTCACCGTGCTGCTTGAGCAGCAGCGCGCTCAGGGCAGGGGAGAGCGTCAGTGAATTGAATGCGGAGATCACCGTGGAGAAAGCGATCGTCATCGCGAATTGCCGGTAGAATTGCCCGGTCAGTCCACTGATGAATGCGATGGGGACGAAGACGGCGCAGAGCACCATCGCGATGGCGATGATTGGCCCGCTCACCTCGTGCATGGCCTGATAGCTCGCTTCGCGCGGTGTCATGCCGAGTGCGATGTTCCGCTCGACGTTCTCGACCACCACGATCGCGTCGTCCACCACGATGCCCACCGCGAGCACCAGCCCAAAGAGCGACAGCGTGTTGATCGTAAAGCCGAACGCCAACATGAACGCGAGCGTGCCCACGATGGAGATTGGCACGGCGAGGAGCGGAATGATCGAGGCGCGCCAGGTCTGGAGAAAGAGCACGACGACGATGACGACGAGGAGCGTCGCTTCGAGCAGCGTCTTGATCACTTCGCGAATCGAATCACGCACGAAGGTCGTCGGGTCGTACACGACGGAGTAGTCGATGCCCTCGGGGAAACTCTTCTTCAGCTGGGCCAGCGTTGAACGCACGTCGCTCGAGAGCTGCAGTGCGTTCGAGCCCGGCGCCTGGAAAATCGGAATCGCGACGGCGGACTTATTGTCGAGCAGCGAGCGGAGCGCGTACTCACCGGCCGCAAGCTCGATGCGTGCGACGTCGCGGAGACGTGTGAGCTCGCCTGACGCTCCCGTCTTGACGATGATGTCGCCGAACTCTTCCTCGTTCACGAGGCGGCCGCGCGCATTCACGCTGAGTTGATACGCGACTTCGCCCTTCATCGGTGGAGCGCCGACGACGCCCGCTGCCACCTGCACATTCTGCTCACGAATCGCTTGCACGACGTCTCCCGCCGAGAGGCCGCGCGCGGCAACCTTCTGCGGATCGAGCCAGATGCGCATGGCGTAGTCGCCGGCGCCGAAGATCTGCACCTGGCCGACGCCGGAAATGCGCGCGAGTGCGTCCTTCACCTGCAGCGTCGCGTAGTTGCGCAGGTAGGTCATGTCGTATCGCCCCGTTGGCGACACGAGATGCACGACCATGGTCAGGTCTGGTGAGCTCTTGACGGTCGTCACGCCGTATTGCCGCACTTCGTCCGGCAATCGCGGCAGCGCCTGACTCACGCGGTTCTGCACCTGCACTTGCGCCACGTCCGGATTGGTCCCGATCCGGAACGTCACGGTCAACGTGACGACGCCGTCGGCAGTCGCCTGTGACGACATGTACAGCATGTTCTCGACGCCGTTGATCTGCTCCTCGAGCGGCGTGCTGACCGCTTCAGCGAGTGCGCGTGGGTTGGCGCCAGGATACATGGCCCTCACGACGATCGATGGCGGGACGACTTCTGGATACTCGCTGATGGGAAGCGCGAACATCGCGATTCCGCCGGCGAGAAAGACGATCATCGACAGCACGCCCGCGAGAATGGGGCGGTCGATGAAGAATTTTGAGAATCTCACGGTTGGTCCTGGCGTTACTTCGCCGCCGCAAGCGCGGCGGACGTGGCGTCCTTCTGCATCGCTTCGACGGTCGCGGTCACGGATGCGCCCGGCCTGACGCGCTGCAAACCATTCACGACGATCTGTTCGCCGACCACGAGCCCCGACGTCACGATGCGCAGGCCGTCGTTGATGCGGCCGAGTTGGACGACGCGATACTCGAGCGTCTTATCGGCCTTGAGCACGAGCACGAACTTGCGATCCTGATCGGTGCCGATCGCGCCATCGCGGACGAGCACCACGGGGCGTTGCGTGCCGCTCATCAGCCTGACGCGAGCAAACAATCCGGGTGCGAAGTTGCGCGCGGAATTCGAGAACACGGCGCGCGCACGGATGGTCCCCGTCTTGGGATCGAGCTGGTTGTCGACGAAGTCGAGCCGTCCGGTGTGGGTGAAGCCCGCGTCGTCGGCCAACGCCATCTGCACCGAGAACTGCCCGTTGCGCAGGTTTTGCCGCTTGTCGCTGCGGCCCTGCACGCCGTACTTGAGGAACGCGCGCTCGTCGGCGTCGAAGTAGACGTAAATCGAGTCGAGGGACACGATGGTCGTCAGCAACGTCGCCGCCGGTGGGCCCGACAGGACCAGATTGCCCTCCGTGACATCCGCTCGGCTGATCCTCCCCGAGATGGGCGCGCGCACCTCCGTGAATTCCAGATTCAGCGCCGCCGTTTCCACTTGCGCCTCGGCCCCGCGAATCGATGCGGCAACTTCACGTTCGGCGTTCACTCGCACGTCGAACTCCTCGCGCGAGATCGCCTGCTTCTCGACGAGCGTGCGGGAGCGCTCGACTTCGCTGTGCGCCAACTGGGCGCGTGATTTCACGCGAAGCAATTCGGCGCGCGCACGATCGAGCTCCGCGCGGTAGGGACGCGGATCGATGGTGAACAGGACGTCTCCGCGATGCACTTCGGTTCCTTCGCGGAACGCGACGCGCTGGAGGAGTCCTGCGACGCGCGGACGGACTTCCACGACGTCTACGGCCTCCAGGCGACCGGTGAATTCGTCAAATTCGTCGATGCGCAGCTCG
>JBDTMO010000655.1:0-3516 GCA_039934235.1 bacterium
ACTACCTGAAAAAGCGCCACATCTTCGGCGACATGAAGATCGAGGTGCTCGACTCGACGAAGCACGTCGTCGGCACGCTGCCGACGAGCAAGCGTCGTGGCTTGAGTCGCATCAACTGGGGCATGCGGCTCGCGGCGCCCACTGTTCCTGCGGCCGCAACGGTGGCGGGTGCCGCGTCGGTTGGCCCGCGCGTTCTCCCCGGCACGTACACGGTGCGCATGACGAAGGACGACAAGGTGTACACCACGCCTCTCGTCGTGCTTCCCGACCCGCGCGCGACACACTCGGCCGCAGATCGCAAGGCGCAATACGAATTGTCCGTCAAGCTCTCAGAGTTGCTCGGCGAGATGTCCGCTGCGGTCGACAAGATCAATGATGTCCGTCTCGCCCTGGACGATCGTTCGACGAAGCTGCCGTCGGCCGATTCACTCGTGACCCGGCTGCTCAAGGCGGAAGGAACGGTGGATTCGCTACGCAAGAAGATCGTGGCTACGAAGGAAGGCGGCATGATCACGGGCGAGGAGCGACTGCGCGAAAATCTGGCGGATCTCTATGGCAACGTCACGTTCTACGACGGGCGTCCTTCCAGGACGGAGGTTGCGCGCACGACTGCGATCGGACGTGAGCTGCACGATGTGTCGCGCAGCTTCGATGCGTGGGTCGCGAAGGAGATACCGGGGATCAACGCGGCGCTCGTTGCGCGCAAGTTGCCGCCTATTCCGGTGCTGACGCCGTAAACCTGTTAAAAGGGAAGGACCTGCAACAACACGTGCAGGTCCTTCGTCTCCGGCTCAGGACGACAAGGTGGTGCGCGACAGCCGCTTGACGAGATCGTACAGGAACGCGTGTCCCTCGTAAAACGACTTCACGCGCATCCGCTCGTCGCGGCCGTGAAATCGAATGTCGTCGCGATCGAAGAAGAATCCCTGAATGCCGTATGTCGGAATGCCCGCCGCTCGTAACGAGCGGCCATCTGTTGCGCCCATCACCATCATCGGCACCGTGATGACACCGGGCCACATCTTTTGCGTCACGGTTGTCACCGCGTCCACGACATCGGCACGAAGTGGAGACGCGGGCCCCGGGTTCGGGTTACCGAGTAGTGTCACGGACACCTGGGTATCCGCAACGACTCTGCGAAGGGCGGCGTGCACGTAGTCCACCGCATCGTCGGGTAACACGCGACAGTTCACCGTCGCCGCGGCCAATTGCGGCAACGCATTCAGGGCATGCCCGCCTTCGAGCATCGTGGCAACGCAGGTCGTACGCAGCGTCGCATTCCATGGTGTCGACGCCTTGGCGACGCGCTGCATCGCGCCGCGCGAGCCTGCCGCAACGCGCTCGAGGTCTGACTTTACCGAGCCCGTTTCGGTCTTCGATATCTGCTTGAAATACGCAGCCGTGACTTCGTTTGTCTTGAGCGGAAATGCGAAGCGTCCCACTCGCTCGAGCGCGCCCGCAAGGTGATAGATCGCATTGTCGGCCACGGGCAGTGAGCTGTGGCCGCCCTTGTTCCGCACTTCGAGACGGAAGTTGATGACGTACTTCTCGCTCACCTGCAGGTCGTTCGCAATCTGCTTTCCGTTCACCGACTCACCCCAACCGCCTTCGTTGAGCGCAAACTCGGAGTCGATCCAATCGCGGTGATTCTTGATGAGCCAGTCAACGCCATTGAACGGACCGCCACCTTCTTCATCGGCGGTGAGCGCGACGATGATGTCGCGATCTGGCGTAAAGCCCTCTGCCTTGTATTGCAGGAGCAGCGCGATCCACACGGCAGCCTGCGCCTTGTCGTCGCCGGTGCCGCGGCCGTAGAAGTAGCCGTCCTTTTCCGTGAATGTAAACGGATCGATCGACCAGTCTTCGCGTTTCGCTTCCACGACATCGATGTGGGCGAGCAGCAGGAGCGGCTTCCGTGCACCGCTGCCGTGATAGCGAACAACGAGATTGGCCTTACGCGGATTTGGACCATCCACGTGTATGTCGGCATCGGGAAAGCCTGCTGCCTTCAGGCGCGCCGCCGCCTGCGCAACCGGAGTTGTCGCTCCCGTCGTGAATCCCGATGGAATCTCGACGAACTCCTTGTAGATCGCGCGCGCCAACGCCTGCTCGGCCGGCGGTCGCGTGACCTGCGCGCGCGTAGGAGCGGCGGTGATACATGCGGCGATCACCAGCGTGACCAACGAGCCTTGTCTCATGAGTGTCACCGAAGGTAGGGAGTGGCGGTCGCCGAGCAACCGTGAGGGTGATAGCGAACAATTCTACGCTATTGCAATGCACCCACTAGACCCACGGTGTCGTCCCGAGGGACCTGCACGACTGTCATCCTGAGCGAGCGCAGCGAGTCGAAGGATCTGCACCACGGTTGTCATCCTGAGCGAGCGCAGCGAGTCGAAGGATCTGCACGACGGTTGTCATCCTGAGCGAGCGCAGCGAGTCGAAGGATCTGCACCTGCTATTTCCTCGCCGACGGAGCAGGCGCCTGACAACGATAGCCTTCGGCAAGCAGCAGCTTCAGGTCAGCCTTCGTCACGGCAGCCAGTCGCACCAGCACGGCGGGGAATCCCTGGTAATGCGGCTCCGTGAAGAACTTCGCCGGCTCGGCCTCGAGCATCAGGTCCCGCTGTGCGAGGTTGGCCACGCGAACTGCGAGCACACCGGGGTTCGCGATCCGAGGCTTCTTCGGGTTTAAGCGTTCCATCCACACCCACGCGAACCCTTTGAGCTTGCCCTTGTTCGGAACCGAGAAGGCAAACCCAGTGCTTGCCTCCTCGACCGACGGCAAGGACATCGCTATTCGACGGATATCAGCCTGAGTCGCCATGGACGTTTTCCCGGGAACGATGTTGCGAGTAAGGCAAGTGCGATTGTCTGCTAGCGAACCGGCGGCAACGCGGAGGGAGGAACCATCCCAAGGAGCCGCATGTAGCTCGCGAGTTGACTGTAGTGTTCCGCGAGATCCGTGACGAGAAGGAGGAGGTACCTCGCGCGCAGCGCCGTGCGCTGCGCGCCTGTGGGGCCGACCGTCAGCGTATCGGTAAGGCTTGCGTCGTTCAATCGCCCGATGGCCTCGACGCAAAATACGAGCGACGCCCTGACGCGAGTGATGAGTGTGTCTTTCGGCCAGCGTGACTTCACGGTGTCCGCGAGGGAATCCTTCGCCGTCATTACGCGCTTTGTGTCGCCAAAGAGCGTGCACAGCCCGTAGTTGGCGTCTTCGAGATGCTGCGCGATGTAGCCAATGCTTTGCTGAGTTGGAGTCGGCTTGTAATCGTATTTGCTGGCCGGGATGGAATCGAATGCCATGAGGAGCCAGCCTCCGTACGGCCTGCCGAACGACGTGAATGTCTGGACGATGCGATTGTCTCGCGGCGGCGGCTGCTGCGCGCTCAGCGCCATGGGGAGCACGAGAGCAACGACGGCGATAAAACGAAGGCGCATGATTGGTGTTGGCGTCGGCGGGCCGGTGAGCTGCGTCGGAGTGGACCGGCGTACCCGCACCATCGCGACAGGTTC